>JBAZRU010000242.1:1382-9050 GCA_041662805.1 Candidatus Hydrogenedentales bacterium
ATTACTCAGGGAGCACAAGGCAAGATCAATGTCGAAGCGCGATGCACACCAACGCAGCTTTTGTTGGAAGCGATTGCCAAGGAGGCGGGGACTGCTATCGTTTTCGATAAACCGTGTCTCACGTACGTCAACGTATGGCGGCCGAACCGATTCGAGGAGCCTGCCTTCTGGATGGATCTCGTGGCGACGCTTGGCGGTGCGGGCGCCGGTCGTTCAGGCGATACGTGGCGAGTTGGCCGTCCGCTGTCCGCTGCATTCGATGCCTCTCTAACGGAGAAGGAGGTTGTCCGGCAATTTCGGCAGGAGCCGATTCCTTCGGCACAGGGGACCCCAATTGCAGCAAGCGGCGCCTACTGCTACCGTGGCCGGTTTATATCGTCCCCCTATGACATCCGCACTGAACGGGATTCGAAGGGAGCCTATCACGTCATGTTGAATGGCATCTCCGTTGAGAAGATTGCCCCCAGGCCCGCTCGTGGCACGTTCCCTGTACCCAATCTGCCTAGCAATGGTCAATTCAAAAACCAAGAAGACCTCCGAAACTACATCTGCCATCGACTCTACCCCGAACAATTGGCTCAGGGAGTATCCCAGGAGCTCGCTTGCAAAGCAGTCATTGATTTTCTGGGCACTCAGAAGATCGTGACCGCTCTCGTACCAGATGCAACCAATCCGGAGAACATCCAGTTTCAGATCGTCAACGCCCCGTTCTATGCTCAACCAACATGTCCATTTCCCGACAATTACGATTTCAAAACCGGAAAGCTAATCGGCATGAGTGAGGGGCCTCCTTTGACGGAGGAGCAATCGGCCGACAATAGCGCGGCCAGACTGGAATCCCGCCTTAAATCAGGAGAGACCATAATCGTCGGCACAGCGGGCGTAGAAGTGAGTCTTCAACCCGCTTCCGCCAGACAACTCGGCGAGCTTGCTCGGCAAGCCGCGAAGCTCTCTGTCCTGCAGGCGGAGTGTGTGCTTACCGAACTGATCGGAGACAGGTCTGTTGCGCGCGAGTTGGCGGCAAATATGACTCCTGCATTTATTGCGAGTCCAGAGAAGGTATCCAAGTAGATCGACACGATGTCGATTGCCCAAGGGGGAATCCATATGCACGCTATACGGTTGAGTCTGGTGCTCGCACTCGGAATGCTTACCGCATGCGCGGACCAACCCACCCGATGGGCGGATGCCGCGAAGTCATTCAACCTTGGGCCCATCCCGGCAACCGTCGATCTTCGAAACATGCAGACCCGGTTCATCATACAGCGCAGTTGCGAAGCCTTGGACGCAACGGCGGCGCGGCGGCAAGAGGCAATCGCCTCGGGACAGTGGCAGCCGTGGCGGGATGCCGTGCGCAAAGCCGTCGCGGAAGGGCTGGGCGACATGCCCTTCGGCGAGCGCGGCTGTCCGCTCAATGTGCGCGCGGTGTCGCGGCATGAGCGTCCCGGATACGTGTTGGAAAACGTGCTGTTCGAAGCGCTGCCCGGACTGGACGTAAACGGCTCCGTCTACCTTCCGTTGGCATCGGAATTCCCGCCCCCTTGGCGCGCCATCGTCGTGCCCGTCGGTCACAGCGCGAAGACGAAAGAAAGTTATCAAGTGCCCGCGCAAGCCTTCGCGCGCCTTGGCTACGTGGCAATCACCTTCGATCCGCCGGGACAAGGCGGCGAAAAGAAACCCGGCAACGACCACTTCAGCGACGGCGTGCGGTGTTTCCTGACGGGCGACTCCTCGAACCGCTTCTTTGTGATCGACGCCTTGCGTTGCATCGACTATCTTGCGACGCGGTCCGATGTGGACCTGTCGAACGGCGTGGGCATGACGGGCGTCAGCGGCGGCGGCACAACGACACTATTCGCCACGGTGTTGGACGAACGCATTCGCGTATCCGGCCCCTCGTGCTGCGCGGTGCCGGTGGCGATGCATCCCGTTCTCGACGCGTATGCCCCGTGCCCGGAAACCCTGGCCATGGGACGTCTCGCACAGTACGACGACATCGACCTCCTCGTCGCCGCAATGCCAACGCCCGTTCTGCTTATGGCTGGCGCTCTGGATGAAGTGTTCACCGAACAGATGAGCCGCGACATCGCGGCGGACGTGGGCGGCTCATTCGAGAAGGCTGGATTTGAAGATCGGTTTCGTTTCTTCCTCGATCCGGGCGGCCACGCGTATACGGTGGCCATGGCAATCGAATTCTCGAAGGAGATGGATCGCTGGGTAAAGGAGACTTCCCCGCGCACGATGCCTGGCTTGAAGCGCGAAGATTTCGAGATGGTCCCCGATGAGATGTTGGCGTGCAATCCGCGAACGGACCGAAACATGCGCACCGTCACGACTGACCGCGCCGCGGAACTGCGTCAACATCGCTCCGGACTTCCGATTGCGGAGGCCGCGCGAAAAGTAGCCAATGTGCCCGAATCGATTGCCGTGCCGGAAGCGCGCGCGAGCGAGCCTCAGTTGGTGTGGTACCACTACCTGCAAGAAATCATCTTGCGGCACGAAGACCAAATCGAATTGCCCGCCACGTTCTTCTACCCCGCGAAAGAGGGCTGGAAAGGCGGTGCCTTTCTCTATTTCGACGACCGAGGACGCTGGACGGATCTGCACACAGGCGGCATGCTCTCGGGATTGAGCGGAGCCTTGAGCGAGGAAACGAATGGTCCGGCGATACTCACGGTCGACGTGCGCGGCTGGGGCGATTCGCGTCCCTCGGACATTCGCTACGACATCGCGGGCTGGGGTTCGCGCGACCGCTGGAACGCCTACGTTTCCGCGGGCTTGGGCGATCCGGTCATGGCCATGCGCATTCGCGACGGCCTTGCGGCGTTGGCGTATCTACGGACGCGGCCCGTGATCGACGGAACAAAGATAATCGTCGGAGGCCGGGGGCTCGGCGCGATTGTCGCGCTGCACGTCGCCGCCATCGACGGCGCCGTGGCAGGTGTGGTGGCTGCCGACGGCCTAGCGAGCTTCGAGTCGCTGGCAACTTCCGAATCCTACACGTGGCCGCATGAGACGTTCTTTCCCGGAATATTGCGGCACTACGATCTGCCCGAAATGATCGTCGCGTTGAAAGTACCCGTCCTGGTGCTCAATCCAATGAATGCGCAACGCACCTCGCTCTCGCAGGACGAATGCGACCGGGTCTTCGATGCAGCGCTTGGCAATGACGCCGTACGCATCCGGGTAGGCTGGGAGGAGGGGGCCTTGGTTGGATTCGTTCGCGAGACACTGAACAAAGGCCACCAATAGCCGTACAACGGGTCAATCGGACCGAATCGTACGCGGGGCCGCGGAAGGCCGGGGCGACTACGTCTTTGCGTTTGACGCCGCGCTCCCCAACTTCGACGCAATCCAGGTACAATAGGCGCTTCGCGGAACACAATCCGCCTGACGATAAGGGTATTTTTGAAGTGGCAAAGAAGAAGACCGAAGGTGTGCGGTCGGCATTTCTAGGCCGCCTGCAGACCACTGTTCGCGGATACGTGCTTCGCGGCATGCTTGTTTTGGTGCCGTTGGGCGTAACGGCCTACGTGCTGAAACTTTGTTACAGCCTTACCGCGGGGCTGCTCGTGCCGGGAATGAAGCGGTTCAACCAAGTGGCGATGCAGTATGTGCCCGGGCTGGATCGATACACGGTGGAATTGCCCGGATTCGCAATCGTGCTGCTATCCATAGTCCTCTTTGTCGGCATCCTGTACGCCATGGGGCTGATTGCCGGACTTGTGCTGGGAAGACGGCTCATTGCGGTTGGCGAGTGGATTCTTGCACGCATTCCCTTGGTGAAGACCATCTATGGGGCGTCGCGCCAAGCGGTTGACGTGTTGTCGTTGCAGGGAGAAGGGCCTTCCTACGAAGCGGCAGCACTTGTACCCTTCCCATCTCAGAACACGAGAGCTATTGCTTTCATTACCGGCAAGTTGGAAATTGAGGGGGAAGGCGTCTTCTACCGCACCTTTGTGCCCACAACGCCGAATCCGACGAGCGGGTACCTTGGAATCTACCCGAAGGATTCCGTGCAACAAACAAGCCTTACCGTCGAGGACGCCGCCAAGGCGGTCATGTCCGCGGGAATTCTGACTCCACCCGAGGTGCGGCTTGAAGGCGAAGTTGTCCTGGATAGCGGAAAGGACGCCGGCACGCCAAGCCCAGCAGCTCCTCCGCCCGCGCAGACAAAGCGGGTCCGAGTCGCTTCGATGTCGCTAACGCGAAGACTGATTCACAACACGAGAAATCGGCTGGTGTCCGGACTCCTGGTGCTCGTGCCTA
The DNA here is from genome assembly GCA_041662805.1 of Candidatus Hydrogenedentales bacterium. Lineage (GTDB taxonomy): Bacteria > Hydrogenedentota > Hydrogenedentia > Hydrogenedentales > SLHB01 > JAIBAQ01. The sequence continues at coordinate 5,652 of JBAZRU010000242.1, forward strand.
TCGGTGTAACGATCTTCATCATCAGTTTCATCTATGACTTGACGGCAGGACGGATTGAACCGCTGGCCAGGATGATCTCCGGACCGCTCCCTCCGTATGCCATTGCGTGTATTTCCGTGGCGCTGCTCTTGATTTCACTCTATATAACCGGAAACATCGCCACGGCCGTCGTGGGAAAGCGCGTCATCCGTTTGATAGAGTCGCTCATTGGCCGTGTGCCGCTCATCACAACCATCTACGGCGCGACGAAACAGATCATAGAATCGCTGATCGATCCGAGTTCCGGCCCGAAATTCGAAGCGCCGGCTCTGGTCGAATTTCCCTTTCCGGGCGTGCGCACGATTGGATTTGTCGTGGGCCGAATGCGAACCTCCGATGGGGTCGAACTGTACAAGGTCTTTGTCCCCACGGCGCCCAACATCACGGTTGGCCTGCTGGTACTCTACCGGTCCGAGAGTATCTCCGGATGCAATCTGACGCTGGAAGAAGCGATCAAGCTGGTCGTCTCCTGCGGACTCGTAGGCAGTGATACGATGACGTTGCGCCCCATTTCGGAAGTGCTGAAGCCTGCGCCGGAACCGAATAGCGCGGATCAGGATGTCGCGGAATAGACCTCGGCGATCTGCGCCCGAAGCTTATTCGCCTCGATTCGCGGTGCGTCGGAGCACTGCCTTCTCAATCTCCACCGCCCAGAAAACAGCCGAACTCAAGACCAGCGCCACCGCCATGTCCCATGCCGATAGCGGAACCATCCTGAAGACACCTTGAAGCAGAGGCGCGTAGATAAGCGCGCATTGCAGCAGTATCGTGGCAATTACCGCCAACATCAAGGGGCGGTTCGACCACAGCCCCGCGGTAAACAGCGAATCCTTCCCCGAGCGAATGGCCAGCACGTGCGCCATCTGGGAAAGCGTGAGTATCGTGAAGGTCATTGTCTGCCAACGGGTGGCGCCATCGGAGCCGGCGGGCTCGTGCAGCCAGTAGTACCACCCCGCGCCCAACGCGATTACCGCCATGAGCAGGCCCACCCAGAAAACGTGGATGCCCAGTCCCTGCGCGAAGAGACTGTCGCCGGATTTCACGGGAGGCCTGCGCATGACGTTTCGCTCGGGCGGTTCCACGCCAAGCGCGAGCGCAGGCAATCCATCCGTGACCAGGTTCATCCACAGGATCTGCAACGGAAGAAGCGGCAGCGGCATGCCGAGAAACGGAGCCGAAATCATGACCCACAATTCCGCCGAATTCGTGGTCATCAAATACCGGATAAACTTGCGGATGTTGTCGTAGATCGTCCGCCCTTCCGCGACCGCCGCCACGATGGTCGCGAAGTTGTCGTCCAACAGAATCATGTCGGACGCACCCTTGGATACATCGGTGCCGGTGATTCCCATGGCAACGCCGATGTTGGCCTTCCTGAGCGCTGGGGCGTCGTTGACCCCGTCTCCGGTCATGGCCACGATTTCGCCTTCGTTTTGCAGCGCCGTGACGATGTCCAGTTTCGTTTCGGGCGTTACGCGGGCGAAGACGGTGACCTCGCGCACGGCGCGGCGCAGCTCGACGTCGCTCATCGCCTCCAACTCGGAGCCGGAAACGGCTCCCATTCCTGGGGCCTGCAAGCCCAACTCCGAGCCGATGTGAGCGGCCGTCAGTGGGTGATCGCCTGTGATCATGATGGGACGAATGCCCGCCGATTTGCACAAGGCCACGGCATCTCTAACTTCCGGCCGGGGCGGATCGTTCAGCGCCATCATCCCCGCAAAGACGAGCTTGGACTCAAGATCCTTTGCATCCATGGAACTGGGCCGTTCCGCCAGGGGAGCATAGGCAAAACCCAGCACGCGCATGCCCTGGCTCGAAAGCGAGTCATTTACGCGAAGCGTTTCCGCGATGTGCTCCTGGCCAATTGCCAGCACCCCGCTTTCCGTCAGGATACGGTCGCAAACACCCAGCAAACCATCGACGGCCCCCTTCACGCACGTCACGAATGCCGGCGCGGATTCGCCGGGCAGTCCCGGCCAAATCGGAGTACCCGCGGTGACCACTTCATGCACGGTCGCCATGCGTTTTCGGATCGAGTCGAAGGGCGCTTCCGCAATGCGCGGCATTAGGCTTTCCAAATGGTACTTGTCGAAACCGGCTTCCGCGGCCCCCTCGCAAAGCGCGGTTTCCGTCGGATCGCCGATGGCTTTCACTTTGGATTTCTTGTCCGTGCTACTCCATTGCGCGTCGTTGCAGAGAGCGCCCACGGACAATGCAATCGCCACTCCAGGCGACCGCGTGATCGCGTCCTTTTCAATCGGCAAGTCGAATTGCGCTCCCCCGGCGACAACGCTGCGGACGCTCATGCGATTCTCGGTCAGCGTGCCGGTCTTGTCCGAACAGATGACCGTCACCGAACCGAGGGCCTCCACGGCAAGCAGTTTTCGGATGAGGGCGTGCCGTCCAAGCATGCGTTGCGCGCCGAGCGCCAAGGCAATCGTAACGACGGCGGGAAGGCCTTCCGGCACGGCGGCCACCGCCATGCTGACCGATGTGAGGAACAATTCGCGGAGATGGCCGACGCCTTCGCGCCACAGCCCCAACACGAAGATCAGTCCCACAAGAACGAGAGCGACAACGGCCAGCACTTTGCCAAGGTTATCTAACCGAATCTGCAGCGGAGTCGGCGCACGGTCGACGCTCTGAATCATCGTGGCGATCTTGCCGAGTTCCGTCCGCATGCCCGTCTCGGCCACCACAAGAGCCCCGCGCCCATACGTGACGCTCGTGCCCATGTAGACCGAGTTGAGGCGATCCGCGAGGGGGGTCGCCTCGGCCCCTGTCCAATCGCACGACTTTTCCGCGGGGAGCGATTCGCCGGTCAGGGCCGCTTCTTCGACCTGAAGGTTGGCGGACTCGATGAGCCGTCCGTCGGCGGGGATGCTGGAACCGGCTTCAAGATACACGATGTCGCCTGGAACCAAATCGCGCGCGCTGACGGAGACGAGAGCGCCCGCGCGGCGCACGCGCACCGACGGCACGGCCAATTGCTTCAGCGCGGCCATCGCCTTCTCGGCCTTGTACTCCTGACGAAGGCCCAAGACGGCGTTAACGATGACGATCGCAAGGATCGCGATGCCATCGGTGGTCTCTCCCAGCAAGAACGAGATCGCCGCTGCGATAATCAGAATGATAACCATGACGGCGGTGAGCTGTTCCCAGAGTATCGCCCACGGGCTCTTGATGCCGCGATCTTCAAGCTCATTATGGCCGAACTTCGCCAAACGCGCCGACGCTTCCTCTTCCGATAGGCCGAGGGCCGGCTCGACGTGAAGCGCAGAAAGCGCCTCATCCACGGTCATGCAATGCCACATAAATGTATTTCTTCCTAGCGGAATTCCGGACAAGCCGCCACTCGCC
>JBAZRU010000243.1:0-8978 GCA_041662805.1 Candidatus Hydrogenedentales bacterium
TACCGCGGACGGAGACGTGTCTGTCCCTGCTTTCCGCGTCCACGGTTAAGGTACAGTCAACAACGGAAGACAGGCTCTGACACAAGCGAAGTCCGCTACCGCGGACGGAGACGTGTCTGGCCCTGATTTCCGCACCCAAGGATAGGTCGCAGTCAACAACAGTGGTTTGCTTCGACTTGTCGTCGAATTGAATAGCAGGCATTTTCATCGCGTATCCTTGTCCCGTGACCACGTTCCCCAATCGTCAGCCACTCCCCCCGGAGAGGACTCGCTCAATGGTACCGCATCGGCACTCTGCCCTCAATGGTTACAGGGAGAAATCAGAATGACCTTGCGCAAAGCTGCTGCTCAATGAGTATATTTCGTGGCATTTAGCTCCGCGCGAAATCTCCCCCAAGTTCCCCGCGTGATACTTTAGTCTGGACTACTGCCCCGTTCCCGCTACCTGCATCGCATAGGTAGGGCTCTTCAACGCCACGCCAGTCAAAGCGTAACATAAACCGGAGTGCGGTTACCGGATGGCCCCCGCAATCACAATCTGACTGCCTACGATAGGCGAAGTGTAGACATGCCCTCAAGAAATGGGAGAGACAGCGAAGGCGTAAGGCAGATGCGCAGCAATCTGGATTCCGAGGAAGTTCCAGAGCTATTTCAAGGCAATCTGGAGTTCAATCGTTTGCTGGCCGGCAATGGTCAAAGGAGCGATGGCGTGCCGCAGAGAGTCGAGTTGTTCTTCCTTGCTCTTCATTGTGTCCACGGCAAGCGCGACGACCGTGTAGTCGCCAGGAGCAAGTCCTTCCACGTGATACGATCCGTCGCCGGAGACGATAGTGCTGGCGTCCGCATTGCCTTTCAAGCTGTTCAGCGTGGTCAGCATTTTGGACAACTCTTCCGGCGAGACTTGATTGTTGGAATACACATAGAGCACGGATTGTTCGCCGGGCATCAAACCAGAGACCGAGCCCTGCACGATTCCCGCACCTGTGAAATTGATGTTGAGGGAGTGGGTTTTACCCGGTTCAAGTGTCAGCATGGATTCTGAAGTGCGCTTTGTTTCGCCGCGGATCGCGTATGCAGTAAAAGTGGCTTGTCCAGACGGTAGACTGTCGAATTGGAAGTCGCTCTCTTCCTCAAGCGGAGCGATCCGAAAGAACTCCTCGTTACCCGTTGGCGTGACCACTTTCACATGGGCACCCGCTTGTTCGGGCATCTGACCGTCTAAGGATATTGAGCCTTCGATAGCGGCATCCGCAGGCACAAAATTAAAGTCGACAACTATAGTGCTTTTATCTTTGAGGGCAACCACTTTTCGCAACATTCGGCTGCCTTCTGAACCATCGAACGAGATGGTCGGGGTCTTCAGAAAGGCAATCACTTCCACATTGGCAGGGGGTAAGCCAAGGATCTGATAGCTTCCATCGGGAGCGGTCACAGTGATTCCGTTTCCCTCCATGACGCGCACCCTTTGCCCCGCAACTGGCTGGCCACCGCAACGGACGGTCCCTTTTAGGGTGGCTCCACCGGAAAGTGTAACTGTAACTGGGGTGGTTTCACCGGCAGTGAGGGTAACATCTGCGGACGCAAATCCGTGATTCGCGTGATAGGCGCTGAGTGTGAGCGGGCCGTCTGGAAGGCCGGCGACCGTGAAAGAACCGTTTGCGTCGCTTTGGGCCACGGGACTCATTCTGAATGGTTCTACCTGTTCGCTCGCGATGATAGGACTGTCGTAGATCTGAGCGCCTTCAATAGGCTTGTTGTCATTGGAGACGACCATGCCGCTGACGCGCGCTTCGGGCTTCAGTTCCACGGTAATGGGAGACGCGTCTTGGCGAGGCTCGGGGACTTGTACGTACTCCGGCGCACATCCTTCTGCCGTGACCAGGATATACGTGTCTCCTGCGGCCCCCCTTTGAAGCAGGAACTTGCCCACTGGATCGTACATGCTTTGCATTTTGACCAATGCACGAAGTCGACGCATTATGGGCCAATTGAGCCCGGAGTTCTTTAAGACCTTATCGGACATCTGTCCTAGGGCGAAATCGCCGATGGGCGTATTCGTTGTCGCGTGTACGACGCGGCCTTCTATTCGTTCGCGGCGGGTCAATTGAATGCTCGCGTTGCGCGTCCCCGTTTTTATGCCCTCCAATGGTGGTGCGCCATAGTAATCCGAATCGTGCGCGGAAAGCCGGTAACTCCCTTCGGGAAGACCTTCAATTAAGAATATGCCGTTCTTGTCTGTTGTTGCGTCACCCCCCGCGAATATCAACTTATCGTCTTCTCCGTGCGCGGTGACATGAATGCCTGCAAGAGGTTTGCCGTCCGAAGCACTCACTAGGCCTGAAAGGACCATCGAACCCGTTAAAGCGGTTTTGATTGGTTCGGGGGGCGTGCCGGTGAATGTGAAATCAACATTGGCAGTCTCTTCACCTGGAAGCGTGACCACTTCCTGTTGCGACTCCGTGTCAGCGATTCCGACAATCCACGTTCCCGCGAAGATGCGATCGATGCGAAACGTTCCATCTTTCTTTGAAGAACTACTCGCATACCCAATTGTCATGTTGGAGGGTGGCGTGATGAGGAACCCTTTTGGTACAGCAATAATGTAAACGTCTTCCAAAGAATTTCCCGCAGGGTCGACAACCTTGCCGGAGATGGAGCTCAGCTTGTGCACGATAATTTCGAGGTTGTGGAGGCCGTCTTCTTTCACTGTGAGCGGCTCAGACGTATAACTTCTCATTTCCTCTTTGCTTGCGAAATCCTCGCGCGCTGAGACGGCAATCTGATCGCCGGATGCGAGTCCGTACAACACGAACGTGCCATCTTCTTCTGTAAGCGCGCTTTGGGCCTGTGCGCGAGTGGAAATCTCAGCGATGACAGATGCATCGGCAACGGGCTTACCTTCGGTATCAACCACGATTCCTGTTGCGCTTAGGCCCATCTTTACAGGGAGATGGACGACGAGCGCTTGGTCTGCATCCAGATTGTCTGATCGGGAATCGCTATCTTGTGGAATAGGGTATCCTCGGCCGCCAGTCCACGAGAGCGTGTATTGCCCAGGAGCGAGACTACCAAAGGCGAACGAGCCCGATTCATCTGTAGTCTCCACGAGAAAGGTCCCCGGTTTCCGAGCGTGAACATTCATGCCAGGAATGCCGCGTCCAGTCTCGGCGTCGTAAACACGCCCAGTAATGGAGGGCACGGCCACCGACGCGGAGGTGGCAGGCGTGAGTTCAGTGTTATCTGCCAGTTGTTGTGGGGGAGTTTGCGAGGGGCGCTGCTGCGGTTGCGGGGCGTTGGCCGCGTCGTGAGCCGTAACAGGTGCTATTGACGAGGAGTGCATCCGGTTGTACGTCAGAGGCGCGGCGACCAGAGCTGCGAGCGCTGCCAGCGCGAGTGCGACTGCCTTCCACGACGTGAAGATGCTTACGGCGATAGACCCGCCGATCACGTTTGGAGGCCCGACAAGTGCCAATTTTCCAAGAGAAGCGGCGAGCGAGGGTGGCAGGGCAGCGGCTTCCGCGAGATTATCGCGCAACAGCGCTGTCAGGTACGTGGCGGTAGCAACTACACCCTTCTTCCTCAGGGATTTTCGAATGGCTTCGACGCCTTTGTCGACTCGGTATGAGATGTTCTGGCGGGACATGCCGAGTTCTTCCGCGATTTCCACGTGAGACCGGCTGTTGAAGAAATACTCGACGATTGGGATTCGCAGATTGTCGGGGAGATTGGCGACGGCTTCGTCCACGAGGCTTGATATTTCGTCCCAGGATCCGTCCACATGGGCTGGGAGCTCGGCGGCGAATGCGGCCTCGCGCGCCATTCTTCGTCTTTCTTGGCGGAGTCTGTCGAGGGCTTGGTTTGTGGCGACCTTGTGTAGCCATGCTCCGAGGCTCCCCACAGGAGTCTTGCGCGCGCTGGCGAGTTTCGCAAAGCACTCTTGGGTCACGTCTTCGGCTTCGGTCGCGTTTCCGAGTACGCGCGTGCAGGTTGCGTAGACCTTGGGCGCGTGTTTGGAGGCGAGTTCTTTGAACGCCAGCGCATCTCGGCAGTCGAGCCATCGCGACAGGAGAGTGAGGTCGGCTGAAGACATGAGTATTTCCCCCAAATCCATGAGTTGCCTGTTGTGATTCTACCCTTATCACGTCACCGGTCACGAAATGGCCAATCATTCTTTCAATCTCAGGTCATCTGAGAGTAGGATTCGTGTTGTGCGCACCGTTGAGTTAAAGAGCGTGTGTAGACAGGGGGGGGCATATGCGGAATTCTGTGTACTGCGCTGTCCTTGTTGTGGCGAGCGTGGCAGGGTGGGCCGGGGAGCTCTCGCCGCAGAAATCGACTGGAATCCTGTGTTGCGATCAGTACAGGCGAAGCGTGCTGCTCATGGACGAAAACGCCGATTGGAGTCAGGAAAGCGCCATCTTGTGGAAGTGGGCTCCGATGGAGAGCCCCGAAGTTATACCCAAGCACCGGGACTGGTTCATCTCCTTATCGGACGCCAAGCGGGTGCTGAATGGCACCCATGTAATCGCATGTGCGTCTGGCGGGGGAATTGCCCTCGTCCGGTTCGAGGACAAGCGCGTCGAATTCCACGCACGCGCTGGAGGCAACACCCATTCCATCGAGTGTTTGCCGGATGGCAACCTTGTGAGCGCATCGAGCGACGGCGGCTATCTTCGCGTATTCTGCACCGACCCCAGCGTAAGCCATCCGCCGGACGACGTGAAGTATTCCGATGCTGCGCTTGCCGACGCCCACGGCGTGGTGTGGGACTACCAGAAGCAATGCCTTTGGGCCATTGGCGACAGGGAAATCGTGCGATACCGGTACAACGGCGAACGCGCGAATCCGTTGCTGAAGGAAGAAGCGCGGTTCACGTTGCCGAGTCCAGGCGGGCACGACCTGTTTCCCGTGCCCGGCACGCGCAAGTTGTTCCAGACTTCGGGTGGAGTCTTCATGTTTGACACCGAAAAGGAGACGTTTGAGCCTTTCGACAAACCTACCTCGAAAGGCGCTGTGAAGAGCATTAGCCAGCGGGAACCCGGCGGTCCCATCATCGTTATGGAAGCCACTCAGTCGTGGTGGTCAAGCGGCATCCGCTTTGTCGAGGAAGACCGCGTTTTGACACTCGACAAGGCCAAGTTCTACAAGGCGCGTTGGTGGGTCCCCAATACATTCAGCTATGGCCCCGAGGCCAAATAGGCAAAACCACGCGCGAACGTCATGAGCCCCGCTATTTCGAGGCGGGCTTATCCGCTTCCGAGCTGGCTACGGCATATGCAGAATTCTTCAACGCCGCCCCATGCTCGAACGATTTCCAATACACGCGGTCAATCTCGTACATGTCGGTCAAACCCGCCACCGACGGATCGGCGGGAAGCACACCATAGCGCCGCATCTCGCGCAGGTAGGGCGCGGGCGGCTGGAATCCCGGCATGTCGAAACGCTTGATCGTTTCCAACCGGTCTTTTCCCGCCACGCACATTGCCAGCAGCTTCTGATAGTCGGTGTCGGATGTTGCGCCAAACACGGGTGTGCCCGATGCGTCTTGCATCGTACACAACCCAAACCCGCCAGCTTCTTTCGCAAGCGGAGCCATCACGATCAGCGACTTCTCCGGACGGCTGAGGTTGAATACGAGGTGACGTGTGCGCAACAGCCGCGGATCGTTCCACTCCGGCCGCCAGAACGACACCTCGTTTTCGTCGGACAGGTACCGTGGAATCCGTTGTTCGTCCTTGTGGCAACTGCTGCAACGCCGCTCGATCACTTCCGCTGCCGCTTTGGATTCTGGCCATTCTGCATCCGACTCGACCGGTTCGTTGGCGTAGTAACCGCCGATGCTGCCGCTCCCCAGCGCCGCGTAGGTGCCGGGATAGGGCGCGCCGGTCTCGATCCACAACCGCACCATCATGATCTCGCGCGGCGACAACCGCACGTCGTGATGGCCGCCCTGTATCTTCGCCATCAACGGGCTTGCGGCCGTGCCGATGCTGCGCGGCGCGAGGTTGCTGACGGGCTGGTCGCGTCCGTCCACGAATTGGCGCAGCACCGTCAGCGTCGCGTAGCTGTGCGAGAACATCGGACCGTGGTCGCCGGTGAGGATCACGCCGCCTGCCCGGGGTCCGTCCTTTCCTCCGGGGGCCGCATCGTAATCGTGGCACCGCACACAGTGCGCGTCGAGGATCGGCTGAATGTCGCGGGGAAAGTCGTACACGTCCGGGACATCCGCCACGGGTTCTACGCGGCGGGCCGGGCGGTCCAAGGCAATCGGCCGCCGTCCCGTGCGAAGCGGCGCCGATGCGGTGCGTGGTTCATGGCATCCGACGCAACTTGTCGTCTCGCCTGGCATGACGGAGCAGAAGCTCTGCATGCGCTTGACGGAGTCGCCCTTGGCATCCAGCGCGACGAAGAAGAGGGCGCGGCCCGCTGGCAATTCCATGTAGGCGGAACCGTCTTCTTCGACGGGAACCGTCCCCAACACGCGCTCGAGCGTAAACGTCCCCCCGTACGAAAGCGGGTCCATGCCGCCCGTGTAGTTGATGGGTTTGGGGAGGGATTCGAGCACAAGCAACCGCTTGATGTCGCCGTGCGCCACGCCTTTCATGTTACGTCCGGCATACACGTTGGTCAGAAAAAGCCGCCCGGTGTCCGAGGCGTAGTCCACACGCGGCGGGATAACTTGCTCGCGCGCCCGCCCGGAAATCGGCCGCGGCTCGTGAATCAGGAGGCCCGTCGTGTCCGGTAACGTATACAAAGGTTCGAGCGCGCCATCGGTGCCAAGAAGGACGATACTGTTGCCTTGTGCGGCCAGGAACACGTCCCGGGAAACCGGATACGGGTCGCGGAATCCTTCGCCGCTGATGTTGCGGATAGACGACAATGCGTCAGGGCCTTGTTTGCAGTTAACCAACGCGATACGCCCTGTGTGCTCCTTTGCGCCGTGTCCGGCCGAGTTTACAAAGACGACATCGTGCGAATCCGGCACGGGCTTCGCGTCGATGAAGAGACCGCCGGGGTGCAGGTTCCCAAAAAAGACCTGCTGCGCGACGCCATCGGGATTCATCGTCCAGAGGTGGTGGTAGTCGACCTGGCTACGGTCCACGTATTCCCATCGCGTGTAGAGGATACGCCCGTCGGGCATCGGCCATGGGGTGTTATCCTGCTCAAGGTTCGCCGACAGCGGGAGGATGTTCGACCCGTCGGCGTTGCACCGATGCACCACGGCCACCTGCGTCAGCCAGCAATTCACCCAACGTCGGCACCGGCTCGACACGAACACAATGCCGCCGTCCGGCAGCCATGCCGGTTCGATGTCGTCATAGTCGCCGAACGTGAGCTGGGTGAGGGCGCTCCCATCGGGCGCGATGGTGTAGAGATGGAAGGAGTCTGTGCCCCCTTTACGCCACGAGAATAGGATCAACTGCCCATCATAATGGACGGCCGGATCGCGCACGGTGCCTTCCACGTCTTCGATCAACGCCGTCACCGACCCCGTTGCCGCGTCGTACGTGTACAGTCCGCCGCCCGTGGCGTAGGTTTTCTTGTTCGAATCTTCCGCGTAGTAGCTGATGTTCGCGTACCAATGTCCATCGTCGTACATGGGACGCGTCGCGAATACAACCGAGCTTGTGCCCGATTCCTTCAAAGCGTCCCGCAGGCGTTGCCTCGCCGCACGGGTTGCTTCCTCACGGGCCGCTTCCATTCGCTTGTGCACATCGGCCAAAGCTCTGGCTGGCTTCGCGTCCGGGAACGAGATATCCCAGATCGAGTACAACTGAAAGGGTGTCGGCTTGAGGAAATGAATCCGCAGCCATCGCCCCTCGCCCTTGAGGTCTTTGAGTTCTTCGGTACCGCCAGCGCCGGACGCTTGATGATGGATGCTTTTCCACTTTGTGCCGTCGTCCGAGACCTGCACGTCGAAGTCGACAGCATGTGCGGCCTCCCAAGTGATGCTCAGACCTGGGATGCGGACCCTCCTGCCGAAATCCACCTGAATCCATTCGTCCTGACCGCCGGGCTTGCTGGCCCACCGCGTCTTCGGATTCCCGTCAAACGCAGCTTCCGGAGCAAACTCCTCCCCTGAGATCGACGATGCCGTGAAGGGACTGACCACTCCGCCTGTATCCGCAACCGTAGCCAGGCACAGGCCCGCCAACGAGAGTGCAACCAACGCAAATCGATTCATTTCCGCCCTCACGTATTCGTTATCGTCAACGCTTGCAGGCTACGTGAAGACGTCCCCTCGGGTCAATCGTCGTCACCACCAAGGGCACCAAGAGCACCAAGTAATGAAGAGCCGAGAACCGAGAGCCAGGAATTGGGTATTGGAGTAGCAATTCCCAATTCTCGATTCAATCCTCTCTTCTTGGTGTCCTTGGTGCCCTTGGTGGTGGAGATTCTTCTGATGATTGTAGATGCAGAAAGCCGTGCGTGGCGCTCGCTCTCTCTCCACGCACGGCCTCAATTACAGCGTTTCGTTAGCTATCGAGCCTTCCGTGCACCAGCCCCAGCGGCAACGCCGCGGGCCGCTCGCACTGGCTCTTCAGCTCGACATACTGACCCGACGCGGACGAATCGAGAAACGCATGCATGGCGTCGAGCACGTGATAGGCCAAGGCCCCACTCGCGCGATGCGCTCTGCCCGATTGCAGCGCGTATGCCATGTCGGCAACCCCGATGCAGCGGCTGTTCTCGCCGTAGCCGAAGCAGTGGGGGATTTCCTTCCACTCGCCCTTTTTGCCGCGCTTGACCTGGATGACGCCGCCGAACCCGTTAGGATCGGGCACGGACATCGAACCTTCCGTTCCATGGACCTCGATGCAAGGCAAATGATGCCCCCACACGTCAAACGTCGTTACGATGGTCCCAATGGCGCCATTGTGGAAGTCGATAGTCCCCGCGATGTGCGTCGGCGTGTTGACCGTGATCACAGTGCCGTTCTTGGCCTCACTTGTGATAAGCCGCTCGGGAAACGTCGC
>JBAZRU010000244.1:0-8976 GCA_041662805.1 Candidatus Hydrogenedentales bacterium
CTATCACCTTCGTCACCAATCCGCCATGCCCGAAGAAAGCATTCTCACAGACGAAGAATCCCTCCGTGCCATAGACCTCGAAACGCGCCTGACCAGGCGCTCCCGTGGAGGCATCCACAACGGCGGCAATACCCTCCTTGAAGCGCAAGGTTAACACCGCGTGGTCCTCGGTCTCGAACCCGAAGCGGCGGTTCGTGAGCAAGCCGTTTACACTCTCCACGTCGCCCAGGTACCAGCGACAAAGGTCGATCAGATGGGTGGCGATATCTCCCAACGCCCATCCGCCCGACGTGCTGCGCTTCTGCCGCCACTCGGCGGGCGCTGTTGGATACGCAAAGTAGAGCTGCGCGCGTGCAAAGACGGGCTTCCCAAAAGCCCCTGCCTTAAACTCTTCGCGCAACTCCTGCAGCAATCCATGGTGGCGAAGGTGATAGGCGATTCCGAGAAGTCTACCGGCAGCCTGTGCAGCCGCGATCATCGCATCGCAATCGGAAGGCGTCGTGGCCATGGGCTTCTCGCACAACACATGCTTCCCGGCCTTCAATGCTGCGATCGCTTGGGACGCATGAAGGTGATTCGGACTCGCCACCCACACCGCCTCCACCGAATCATCTTTCAAGAACTCATCGAGGTTACTGTAGCCTTTGGCGACTTCATGCTTCTCGCAATACGCGTCCGCGTTCGCCTGCGAACTGCTGAGTACCGCGCGCAACGAGGCCCCGTCGGCGCCAGCCACCGCGGGACCGAACGTCGTGTCCGCCCAACCCGTCGATCCGATAATGCCCCAACCTACTTCGCGTTTGCTCATGGTGAGTGTCCCGCCTTTCTCAGGTCGAACGTGCAGATCCTTCGCCTCTACTCTACTCCGCGTCGCGCATTTCAGACAACCCCATCGCAGCGAAGAACGCACGGCCGCGTGCTGAGTCCGGCAATCGCGCGACAGGATCGACATGAAGAATCGCCTTTAGAAATGGGCATATCCGCGATCAGTGCGGCCTATTGAAGACGCGCGCATTATTGCGCTGTCGTATGCGTTCGAGACACAAAACACGATCGCAAACGGCGTGTTGCGCGGAATCGACCGCGCTCAAAAGCGAACTCGAGCGCCTCAAACGCGCCGGGTAGGCGAAAAAGTTTTTCTTGTTCTTCGCAGAAAATACTTGCTATTTTCTCCGTTGTTTGATAAACACTTATATAGAGAGTCAACTGCACGACGCGAACGAGTTGCTCTCGCCGACAAGTTGAGCGCAGTGTGAGAGAGCAGACGACGCGGATCGCAAGGCTTTCGAAACACAAAATTGAATCGAGAAGCGGAAGGAATTCAGGCGGTCATTGCACAACGATTCGCGCGCGAGCGCGAAACAAGAACTGCATGATGCGCCGCGGAGAACACCGAAAGATTCTCCGCCATCAATGTACGCGCCAGGGGTGGCGCAGTCATACGACGCCGCGAAAGGAAGACGAGCGAATCGCTTTCCAACAAGGCGGCATCAGAGACGTGGGGCATTTCACGTAGGGAAATCACAGACTGCCACGCGAGTCGTATGCGCCGCCCGAGACTCCAAGAAGTCATCTCCAGCGTGCTATCCCCGCGCGGACGCCAACGGCGCGCGCGGTTTTCATACACTAAAGTTGAACCACTCCGGGATGTGACCGGTGGTTAATGCTCCGTGGCTATGGAGCATGGCGTCGGATTGGTGTAGATCACCTGTGGTGATCGGCAACGCACCGCCGCCGCCGAAGTGGTGAAAGCCAGTTTGAAAAGGAGGCACTAGGAATGGCACTCGCGAAGAAAGCAGCCCCGAAGAAGAAGGCAGCTCCGAAGAAGAAAGCAGCCCCGAAGAAGAAAGCCGCTGCGAAGAAGCCTGCTGCGAAAAAGGCTGCCCCGAAGAAAAAGGCTGCCGCGAAGAAGTCCGCTGCGAAGAAGAAGTAACTTCTGTCGCGCCCTGGCTGAGGGGCGTCTTCCCGAAGCCGGCTTATTGCGGTCCTTGTTCCGCACCTGAACGCGGGGCTGCACTAAGCGGCAAAGGCGGAAAGCGCTGACTTAGCCGTCCACCAATCAACGTTCTTAGTTGATAGCACGTTAGGCCGTTCGAGGGAGTTTCTCCCGAGACCCTGACGTGCCTTTTTCTTTGTCCCGCGCGAAAATGCGCTCGGCAATTCGGCACGGCCACGATCTCCCGAAGACCCCACTCCCCGGCTTGTGCCTCCCCGAGCAAAGAAACTACAATTCAGCTCGCGGCGTCACGCCCTTTCCCCTCGAAATGGCCGCCGGCCTCGTTTTTTGCCCGCTACACGGAGCAGTCATGACAGTCACGGAGTTTTTGCAGCAAAAAGGCGACCGAACCGAAAGCGCGCTTCGCGCCTACTTCGAAACGATCGTCTGCACCCCCAAGACCCTGCGCGACGCGATGGAGTACAGTCTCTTCGCCGGTGGTAAGCGGTTGCGCCCTGCCCTCGCACTCGGGGCCGCGGAGTTGATCCGCGGAGACGACGCATGCGCGTTGCCCGCTGCATGCGCTATCGAGATGATTCACACCTATTCGCTCATGCACGACGACCTGCCATGCATGGACAACGACGATTTGCGTCGCGGCAAGCCCACCGCGCACCGGGTATTCGGTGAAGCGATGGCTATCCTTGCCGGCGATACGCTGCTTACGCTTGCCTTCGATGTGGCTGCCCAAGCGAACGACATCCGGATAATCCGGGAGATTGCCCTCGCCTCGGGCGCCGACGGAATGGCCGGCGGCCAAGTCATCGACCTCGAAAGCGAGGAGAAGCAGCTCACCCTGGCCGAGCTCCGCCACCTCCACGAGCGCAAGACCGGCGCGCTGATCCGCGCTTCGGTGCGTTGCGGCGCCATGCTTGCCGGCGCAAGCGACGCGCATCTGCTCGCGCTGACTGCCTATGGCGAACATATCGGGTTAGCTTTCCAAATCGCCGACGACATTCTCGACGTCGTGGGAGAGCAAGCCGTGATCGGGAAACCCGTCGGAAGCGATGCCGCCAACAACAAATCGACGTACATCAGCGTGCTTGGGTTAGATCACGCCCGGCGCTTGGGCAAAGAAGCCGTGGACTCGGCCGTCGCGTCGCTCGAATCGTTCGGGCCGGAGGCGGACGTCTTTCGCGACCTCGCGCGCTTCATCATCGAACGCGAGAGCTGACCAGCCGGTCCACCGCCGCCGGTACGTCTCGCAGGTCGTCCGCGAACGCATCCGCTTCGCACAACTCCTCGCGTGAGCCAAACCCGTAACACGAAGCCAGCGCGAACGCCCCGTGCGCGTGCGCGCTCTCCACGTCGTCGGCGCGATCGCCCACCACGACAACCGGGCGCGCCTGAAGCCGAGTTAGAATCTCGCCCACGATAGCCGTCTTGTCGGCAAACCGCGTTCCCCGGCACAGGGGCAACTCAAAACACGCGCGCAGCCCCTGCGAGTCCATGACCGCGTCGAAGTAATCGTCCGGCGCATTCGACGACGTCGCTAGGAGATAGCCTTGCGCGCGCAATTCCGCCAAAGCGTCCAGCGCACCCGGATACAGCCTGCCTTCGGTGGCGATAAATTCCAATTCATAGCGGTCGGCATCGGCGATGACACGCGCAGCAACCTCGCTCGGACATAGCGAGGCCAGCCACGCGTGGTAAGGCTCAACCGGCTTTCCATACCAAGCGGCAATACTCTCGACGCTGGGAGGCACAACGCCAACTGATTCCAGGCTCTTGCGGATGGCGGGGGCGGTTACCAGCCCTGCCTGAAAAAGCGTTCCGTCGATATCGAAGATAACCAAGCCCGCTGGCTTCACGTTCAACCTCCCTTGCGTTCCTTTGATTGTATGCAGGCGGAATTCATCATGCGGAGACCTTCTGCGCCGTGGTCTCACGGAATCGCAGCAGCAGGGCCGTCAACACGACGGCTGCTATCGACGCCGGGATCAGCCACATGATGCGGAAGTCGATCAGACTCGTTCCGGGGATCGTCAGCAGTTGCGCCGACTTTCCCGCGAGAAGACTGCCCGATAGGCTTCCGAATCCGCTGACAATCGTGTTGAAAATAAGTTGTGCGCCCGCCCGTTGCTCGCGTGTGCAATGCGAGTCGAGGTAGATGAACGCAACGACGAAGAAGAAGGCATAGGTCAGCCCGTGCAGGGTAAGTCCCGCAACGACCAACAGAGCAGGACTCCCAATCGCGAAAGCGATGAACCGGACTCCCTGCATGGCCAACCCAAGCGCCATGGTCCGCTTCATGCCAACCCGAAGCAGGACTCGCCCAAGCGAACCCATCACGACAATCTCGGAGATTTGACCGAGCGTGAGCAGCGGCATGATTTGGCCGTCGGAGTAGCCGCACTGGCTCAAGTACGGGCTGATCCATTGCATATAGTATTGATTGAGCACGCTTCCGAAGAATGCGAGCACGCACAACAATGCGACGCCCGGCTTCGCGAAAACTGCGAAGGCCCCGCGCGCCGAAGCCGGTGTGCCCGACTTCGCGGGCTGCGTATGCGACCCAGGCAGCGTCATGGCGTAGGAAGCAAGAATCCAGGACATAATCCCCGATAGGAGCAACGCATCGGGCAGACGGCTGGTGGCCGGGTCGACTCCTCCACCGCGCAACCACAGGAAGCCGAACGAGAAGCCCACCGCCACCCAACCGAGGGTTCCCCACAATCGAATAGGACCGAAGTCGCGCTTGGCATCCGTCGAATGATGCAGCGCAATCGTGTTGGTCATGGCAAACGTGGGGGCGAGAATCAGCGAATAGAGGAGGAAGACGCCGAGGAACGCGGGAAAGGAGTGCTGTCGCGACAGGAAGAGCATGACGCCGCCCCCCAGGAGGTGGCACAGCGCAAGCAAGCGCTCCGCGCTGATCCACCGGTCCGCCACTTGGGCCGCGAAGAACGGCGCGATGAATGCGGCCACCGCCGGCATGGCGAGGACTTTTCCTACCTGCATGGGCTCGAAAAGGAGGTAGTTCTTCAGATAGTGCCCGAGGATCGGCATGGTCGCGCCGAGCGTGAAATACTGAAGGAACATCATGACCGCGAGGCGGACGCGAATCGAACGGGTCACCGGCTACTCCTTGCGGCGGGCGACGACGAAGAAACAATCGCCCAAACGTGGGTTCAGCCGGAATGCCGCTTCTCGCAACCATCGCTTACACGGATTCACCGAAGGAGCATGCATGCAGTATCGATGCTCAATGACTTCGAACTCGGGGGCGAGCGCCGCCTCGATTTCCTCCGGCGTGTAGAACACCGCGCAGTAGATCATCAGGCTCTTGTTCTCGACCGCGTTGTACTGGTTGAACCAGCGAAACGGATTGCGTCCCATCAACGCATCCAGGCGACGGCCCAGTGCGACGGCGTTCGGGGCCTCAAGCACGAGCAAACCGCCCGGACGCAGCACGCGCGCAATTTCCCGCAGCACGGTGTGGGGGTTGTACAAGTGTTCGACGACGGACGCGAACAGGACCAGGTCGAAAAAGGAATCCTCATACGGCAGGCGCTCCCAATCGACGTTGCACGGCACGGAAATCGCACCGCGTTGTCGCCCCTTTTCGACGTCGTCGCCCAAGTCCACGGCATGCAACTCTTCGGCATATCGCTCGCGAATCACCGCCCCGGCGCCAGCCACGTCGCCCCCGCCGCCGATGTCGAGGCAGCGCTTCTGCCGGGGCTGCGCATGGCAGTTCAAGAGGTCCAGCAGCATGCCGTGACGCCGTTCGTGAAACCGGCGGTATGACTCGTGTTCGTGATCGTCCAGCATAGAACTTCCAAGAAGGGTAATTGGCAGATATGGTAGCACAAGTGACGCTTCGCCCCTTGGCGGCGTTGAATCGCGGCGGGGCCGCTGCTATTGGGCCTTGGTCTTGGAGGAGGTGATGTGCGGCGGTGCCGCCGTGTACGCGGAAACGGTCTCCGCGGTTGCCGTGCGCAAGTTGTGCCAAGCCTGACGCAGATTGACGCGCGCAAACGCGAGGTTCCCCTGGGCTGTAATCAGATCGCGCTGGGCCTCGTTGAGCCGGACCAGCGAACCTTCTCCCGCCGCATACTCGTGCTCCACCAAATCGCGGTTCTGTTGAACGAACGCGGCATTAGCCCGTTGAAGCACAAGCTGGTCTTGCGCTGCCTTGAGCTCCTCGACCCGCTGCCTGACATCGGAGGCGACCGCGAGCTCGGTTTCCACCGCGTTCCATTCCGCTTCGGCGTGCGCGGCCTTGGCTTCTTTCAGGCGGGCCACATCTCCGCCACCCGCAAACAAGTTGTATTGGACATTCACGCCTACGGTAGCACCGAAATCGTCCTCTCCAAATCTGGCATCGCTCGACCGTGAGGCATCTTTCGAGGCTTGCGCGACAATCGTCGGATAAAACGGAGCCTTGTTCCTTCCGATGCCGGCCTTGCGTCGTTTGACTGCCAATTCCTGCTGAAGCATGTCCGGTCGTTGTCTGACCCCGAGCGCCACAAGGACACCGGAGTCGGGTGCCTGCAAGTCGTTCAAGGCCTCCGCGGTGAGCGGCGCAAGCTGCTTCGATTCGGGGAACGCCGCTTCCGGAAGCGCCAGTAATTCCGCAAGGGCGATGAGCGCGGTGCGATACTCCTGCCGCGAGCTGATGACCGACGCCTTCGACGCGTTTACCCGAACTTCAAAGTTCAATTCATCGCTCAAGGAACCGGAACCCACGCGAAGGCGCGCTTTGGCCTCGGTCAATTGCCGTTCGTTGAAGGCGATGTCGGATTCGGCGATGGCCACGTTCTCCCGCGCGAGCTGAGCCGCGTGATATGCCTGGGCGACGGCGGAGAGTAGCAGGCGGTGCGCTTCGAGATACGCAGCCTCGGTTTCCATAAACCCGAAGCGCGCTTCCGCATTCGCGAATTTCCGCTCGAAGCCATTGAACACGATCCAGGATGCCGTGAGGCTGACTCGATAGTCCTCCACGGAATCATCGATTGAGCGGCGCGCGTACACCGTCGAGATGGCTGAGTCGCGCAAATCGCGGAAGATAAGTTGATTCAGATTCCCGGAGCCCAGGCTTTGCTGACTCTGCACCGTGATGCCCAGCAGCCCGGCAACATCCGAGAGGATTCTCGCTTCCAGCCGTGTCTGCGTGGTGGATACGAACTGCGACCATCCCGGCTGAATAGCTTGCAGGCGGGCACCGGCGTAGCTGCGTTCCGATAGCCAGGTGTTCGAGGCCGACGCCGTGACGTCTATCGACGGGTACCACAGGGCTTGCGCTTGTTTGACCCGCGCTCGGGCTTGCCGTACGCGGGCCTCGGCGGCCTTCAGAGAGGGGTTGTCCGCGATGGCGAGCCGCTGTGCCGTATCCAAGTCCATGACTTCGAGAGCCTCTGCGGCGGATGCGCCAGCGGTTCCTTCGGATGACGGCAGGGCATTCTCCTGCGAGCCGGACTGTGACGAAGCCGCCGCCACGCTCAAGGCAATCATTATGGCCATTGCCCAGCGAACCATTCCCCCTCCTCTTTGCGTACGTAAGGCGATCACTTTGTGACCACCATTGGCTCGGTTGATATGCCGGACGCATCGGAGTCGTCGCTGTCTACCAAGCGCAGACGCGCGGGCTCGACTTCTTCCGGCGTGGGCCAGCGGCGATGCCTGATAAAGTACAGGACGCGCCGCATGTCGTTCAGAACCCCCATCATGCATGGGATGAACAGGAGCGTCAGCAAGGTGGCGAACGCCACGCCCGCGGCGATGGTGATCGCCATGGGAATCAGGAACTGGGCCTGCAAGCTGCGCTGAAGTATGAGGGGCGATAGACCGCCGACGGTCGTGGCTGTGGTCAGAAACACGGCGCGGAAACGGCGCGCGCCCGCCTTTGCAATGGCGTCGAAGAATGGGGTTCCCTTCGCAATGAGCGAGTTGATGCATTCAATCATGACGATGGCGTCGTTCACGACCACCCCGGCCAAGGCAACCATCCCGAACAGGCTCATCATGGTGACGTCGTAGCCCATGGCCAAGTGTCCCAGCATGGCCCCGATCAGCCCGAAAGGCACCGTGACCATAATGATGATCGGTTGAATGTACGACCGGAAGATCGTGGCGATGATGATGTAGATTCCGAACAGGGCAATGGGAAACCCAATCATCAACCCCGCGATGGCGTCGCGGCTATCCTTCTTCGCTCCTTCGAACGACCAGGAAACGTCCGGGAACTTCGCCGATAGGGAAGCCATATAGCCTTGGTTGAGGTCGGCTAGAACCTCTTCGGCATTGGCGCTTTTGGTATCGACTTCCGCGGAGACGGCTACCCGGCGCAGCCCATCGACGCGGACGATGCTCGAGAAGCCTTGCTTGGAGATGACGTCGGCAACCGAGAGGAGCGGCACCTCAGCGCCCTGCGGCGTGCGTATCCGCACCCGGTCCAATTCGCCGAGCGATTTGCGCTCCTCTTCCGTATAGCGGACGCGGACGCGGATATCGTCGCGGCCGCGCTGGAGCCGCAAGGCTTCCTCTCCGAAGAACCCGGCAAATACCTGGGACGCCAAATCGTCGAGGGTAATTCCCAGCGCACGCGCCTCCGGCTTCAGTTGGAATTGAAGCTCGTTCTTGCCCGGCCTGAAATCGTCCGTAATCTGGTAGACCCCGTCGTAGGTGCGCAACTTCTCTTTCAATTCCGCGGCAGCCGCGAGCAGGGTGTCCATGCTTTCGCCTTGGAGCCAGATTTCGATGGCAGCCCCCGGCGGCCCCGAACTGAGGCCGCTGTAGGTTTGCGAAAGCGTCCCCGCGATGGGGCCGACTTTCTTTTCCCACGCGACGTTGATGTCTTCGAAATGAATACCCCGGTCTTCGGTTGGCAGGAGTTCGGCGCGCACTTCGCCGCGGTTTGGCCCGGCGGCCACCTCGAATCCTTCGCCGCTCTGGCCGGTTACGGTGTAGATGTTCTTGACCAGTGGCTCGCCGCTGGTGGTCTTCAACTCGGAAGCGACTTGCTCAAGGGCTTCACG
>JBAZRU010000245.1:0-8975 GCA_041662805.1 Candidatus Hydrogenedentales bacterium
AGTACGACATCGAATTGGCCGAATCCGAACCCGATTTCTGGGCGGCGGTGGACGTCGCGCCGTTCAAAGGCGACACGCTTACGTTGTGGAGCGACGGGCTGGAATCGGACGCGGCCCTCAACCTCGTGACTCCTGCCGAGACGCTCATCGGCGCGGACGATCTGTACAAGGAGAAGTACCGGCCGCAATTCCACTTCTCGCCGCAGCGCGGATGGAACAACGACCCGAACGGGCTCGTGTACTACGCGGGCGAATATCATTTGTTCTTCCAGCACAATCCGGTGGGGTGGGGCTGGGGAAACATGACGTGGGGCCACGCGGTCAGCAAAGACCTCATTCGCTGGACCGAGCTTGGCGATGCGATTCATCCCGACGCGCTGGGCACAATCTTCTCGGGTTCGGCCGTCGTCGACGTAGCCAACACAACCGGGTTCAAGACCGGGAACGAGTCCCCCATCGTGTGCGTCTACACCTCCGCGGGCGGCACCGGGCGCTGGTCGGAGAGCCAACCCTTCACGCAATCGCTCGCCTACAGCAACGACCGCGGACGCACCTGGACCAAGTACGTCGGCAACCCCGTGCAGGCCCACGTCAACGGCGGAAACCGCGACCCGAAGGCGTTCTGGTACGCGCCCGGAAAGTGCTGGGTGATCGTGCTCTATCTCGACGACAAGCGAATGGGCATCTACAATTCGCCGGACTTGAAACAGTGGACACTCCAAAGCGAACTTAAGTGCTTCCATGAATGCCCGGAATTATTCGAACTTCCCGTGGATGGCGACAAGACAAAGACCAAATGGGTGCTCTACGGAGCCTCCGGCGAATACTACGCCGGCGCGTTCGACGGCAAAGTCTTCACGCCCGAAACAGAGCCGTTGCCCTTCCATTCCGGCAACTGCTTCTATGCCTCGCAGACCTACAACAACCTGCCTGCCGAAGATGGACGGCGCATCCAGATTGCCTGGGGGACGGTCGGCAACAAGACGATGCCCTTCAACCAGATGATGGATCTTCCCGTTGAATTGACGTTGCGCTCGACGCCCAATGGCGTGCGGATGGGCGCATGGCCGATTCGCGAGATCGAATCGATTTACGGCAAGGTGCACACGTGGAACGACATCCCGCTCGCAACGGGCGCACTTGAGGGGATCGAAGGCGATTGCTTCGATATCGAGGCGACTCTTGTCCCCGGCGATGCGAGCGAAGTGGGCTTCGACATTCGCGGCGAACAGGTGCTCTACGACGTGAAGAAGCAGCAACTGACCTGCAAAGACAAAACGGCGGCGGTCACGCTTGAAGACGGCGCGCTTTCGCTACGGCTACTGGTGGACAGGATGTCTATCGAGATCTTCGCGCAACACGGTGCGGTCTATATGCCGATGGGAATTCAATTCGATGATTCGAAACGCACGCTCGACGTCTTCGCCAAGGGCGGCGGCGCACGCGTGAAATCGCTGGCCGTGCGAGAGCTTCGCTCGGCCTGGGGAAAATAGAGGAGACTCGGCGGAATTCTGAGACTGACACTGCTGAAGTGGAAGCCGCTCGATCGTACTCACCGGATTACCGGAGCAACCTACAAAGGAACTATCCGATGCCGCGTCGCGTTGAGAGACTTGGACTGGCAGGCGTGTGTGCCATCTTGCTATCGGCATGCGCATTCGCGGAACAAGACGCACAGAGCGTTGCCAAGTCGCTGGCCGCGGTGGATACATGGGTCTTGGCACAGCCGAAATCGGTGGAAACGTTGCCGGGAGTCTCGTTCGATCTCGCGACCTGCAAGGGTATCGTGGCTGGGGGAGGGGACGCGGCACGCAATCTGCGGCAACGTGCGGCCGATCGCTTGGCGGGGATGAGCGGAGTGCGGCTGCCGCTGCTTGAATCGAGCGAAGGCCCCGTCGTCGCGCTAGTACTGGCCGACGCCCCCGCGAAGTTCCCATCGGCGGCGAAGGTCGATGAAGCGGCACTCGCGCAACTGGGCGATCAGGGTTATGCGCTGGTTATCGATGCCAACGGCGCGACGCTCGCGGCTCGGAGTGTCGCGGGGCTGCAATTCGCCATTACGACGCTGGCGCAGATCGCGGCGGATCGCACCGTCCTGCCGGGCATGGTCGTTCGCGACTGGCCCTCGCTCCGCTATCGCGGCGTTCAGCAGGACGTCTCGCGCGGCCAAGTGCCGACGCCGGAAACGCTGAAGCGGCTGGCGGACGTGCTGGCGGAAGGCAAGATGAACGAATTCGAGTTTTATCTTGAGCACGTCTACAAGTACAAGGCGTTTCCCGACATTTCCCCGCCGGAAGGGTATACGCCGGAGGAAGCCAAGGATTTCGGGGCGCATGCGGCGCGGGCGGGCGTCGAAGTGCATCCCCTCCTGCAAACGCTCGGCCACGCATACCAAATCCTCAGCAAGCCGCAATACCAGCATTTGCGGATCGGCCCGTGCGAAAAGACGCCGTGGATCATGACCTTCGACGTCAGGAAGCCCGAGGCGGTGCAAATGGTCACGACGATGATCGATGAGTTGTGCGAGACACTCCCAGGCGAGTTGTTCAACGTGGACATCACGGAGATCGACATCGACGGGCTTCAGGCAGACGGCCTTCCGCTCGATCAAGTCACGGACCTCGTTTTCGATTACGTGCTGAAGCTGAACGAGGCGGTCAAGAAGCACGGCAGACGGTTGATGATCACGCAAGGGCCGCTCGACAGCCAAGGCCACCTCGCCGGTATGGGACCGAAGCTTGATTCTCTGCCGAAGGACATCATCATCGGAAGCTACTACTGCGCAGGCGGGCCGTATCAACCGGCATGGGAGAAGGACTTTCCCCGGCTGCACGAAAAGGGGTTCGACTTCTTCGCCCAAGCATGGATCTACAGTCACCTGTGGCTAACACCGTGGGTGAACCGCTCCATGGAGTTCTCCGATCTGGAAGTCTCTCGCGGACTCCAATATGGCGCAATCGGCAGCACCACGTGTGACTGGGGCGATGCGGGGCACTTCCATTTCGTTGGCGAGGAGTGGCTCCCCTACCTGTATCACGGCGCGTGCGCGTGGACCGGCGCACAGGTTGACCGGGATTACTTCAGAAGAGCGTATGCGAAGGCCGTGTACGGGCTGGACAGCGATGCGGCCATCCGCGCCATGGAGACTGCAAGCGATGTGAATGCGAAGACGATCCGCGTCCGCAACAAGGACGGCAAGGAAACGGACGTTTCTACGACATTCATCTGGGAGTTCGTTCATGACCCGTTCACGCATCCGGATATTACGCGAATTGTCGATCCGGCAAGCGTCGGACAAAGTCTCCTCGATGCCATCGCGCCCGCGCTTGCGACGCTGTCGGAACAATGGCCGAAGGCCAGACGCAACAAGGACAACCTCGAACAATGGATCTTCGGCTTGCGGTGCTATGCAGCCCTCGGACACAAGCTCGTCGCGCTTGGACATTTCAACGACGCGGCCATCCCCAGGAAACAAGCAGCGGACGAACTCGAAGCCGTGGCCCAGGAATTCGAGACGCTGCAAACCGACTTCAAACGGCTCTGGCTCGCGGAGGACCGCGATAACGATGGATTCCAGGAACTTGTGAAACGGTTCACGTACACGATTGTGCCGTGTCGCGAGAAGGCGAAAACACTTCAATCACTATGAGACAAGTCATTTCCTTGCCACCAACTTCGGACAATGAGCTGCCGGACCGAACGGAGGGACCATTCCCATGAGCAAACGAACTATTCCCCGGCGAACATTCCTTGCCGCTGCAACAACCACGGCGCTGTCGGCCTGCGCCACGCGCGTCAACACGGCCAAGGTTGTGCCCGGCCGCGTGTCGCCCAACGAGCGCCTCAATATCGCCGCTGTCGGCGTGGGGGGCATGGGCCGCTCCAACATCAAGGCGTGCAGCACGGAGAACATCGTGGCCCTGTGCGACGTTGACGACGCGCATGCCGCCAACACGTACAACGCCTATCCCAAGGCGACCCGTTATCGCGACTTTCGCGTCATGCTCGACAAGGAACACAAGAACATCGACGCCGTCATCGTGGCCACGCCCGATCACACCCACGCCGTGATCGCCATGGCCGTGATGCGTGCGGGGAAACATCTCTATTGCCAGAAGCCTCTCGCTCACAGTCTCTACGAAGTTCGCAAGCTCACCGAGACGGCCCGCGAGACCGGCGTTCAGACGCAGATGGGGAATCAGGGCCATTCCTCCGAGCCGATCCGGCAACTTCGGGAATGGGTGCAGGCGGGTGCTATCGGCGAGGTGCGCGAGGTTCATGCCTGGAGCGACCGCCCGGTCGGCGGCGATCCCTGGTCCGATTTCCCCATTATGAAGCGGCCCGCCGAAACGCCGCCCGTACCCGACACCCTCGATTGGGACCTGTGGCTCGGCCCCGCCAAAGTGCGGCCCTATCACCCTATCTACACGCCCTTGACGTGGCGCGGCTTTTGGGATTTCGGCACGGGCGCCCTCGGCGATATGGGGTGCCACATCCTCGACCCTGTTTTCTGGGCACTCGATTTGGGGCACCCTTCGAGCGTTCAGGCTACCACCACCCACTTCGAGCCAGAGGTCAGCGATGAAACGTTCCCGAGGGCCTCGATCGTCCGCTACGAGTTCCCCAAGCGCGGGTCTATGCCTCCCGTGAAACTGACGTGGTACGACGGGCGTCTCAAGCCGCCTATCCCCGACGATTTCGAACCCGGAATGAAGCTGGACAGCAACGGCGCCATCCTCATTGGCGACAAGGGCACCGCGATTCACGGTTCTCACGGCGCGGGGGGTCTGAAGTTCCTGCCCGTGGAGAAGATGCGCGATTACAAGGGTCCCGAGAAGACCATCCCTCGCGTGGAGAACGGAGCCCACGAGCAAGACTGGGTCCGCGCCTGCAAAGACGGAAAGCCCGCCAGCTCCAGTTTTGAATACGGCGGTCCTCTCACCGAGATGGTGCTTCTCGGCGTGCTTGCCATGCGCGCCAAAGACCGCAAGATCGAATGGGACGGCGCGAACTTTCAGATCCCCAACGATGCCGAAGCCAACGCGCTCGTCAATCCCCCCTACCGGGATGGCTGGTCGCTGTAACGGCAATTGAGAGGTGCACTACCATGGTTCGCGTGCTGAGTCTGTTCACATTGGCGGTGGTTATGCTCGTGCCGAAGCTGGCCGCGGAGGACCCAGCGCCGCTCCGGCTCGGGCAAGACGCACAAGGTCCGTGGTGGATGCAGGCAACGGCCTTGACGTCTGCGGGCGGATTGCGTTTGGACGGTAAGGAGTGGTGGAGCAAAGCCACGGCGCTGGACGTGGGGGAGTCCTTTGCCGTCGATGGTAACCACGCCCTTGTGCGACGCGAGAAATTCAAGGATCGCGGGGGGCATGACCAAGACACCATCGTGTGGGTGCTTGATGACGATGAGGACGGCAGCCTTGCGACAGGCGGCGACCGGGACTCAGATTGTTACGTTGCGGATTACGGCCGCGACGGCGTCGTGGACCGCATGGTCGACTACATCGACGACGACGGCGACAACGATCCCGACGAGATGGACATCCGCTACTTCGTTTACGGCGAACTGCGGTATTGCTGGTTCGGCATGGACCTCGACGACGACAGCGCCATGTGGAGCTTGAGCGGCTACGAATACGGCGGCCCGAGCTTTTTCGAAAGTGACCCGTACGGCGACAGCATGGTCTACATGAACAAGCTCGACACGGCATCGGGTGGCTGGTCGCCCATCTCCGAATGCCCCTTCGCGTTCTATGACACCGACGCCGACGGCCAAAGCGAAGTCGTGGTTCGCTGCAGCGCGGTCCCGCTCAGCTACGATCCCAACGCCGATCCCGACTACGCTAATGACTACGGCAACTTCGCTGCGCCGTGGAATCCGACCCTTGCCCGCATGGGTATCGTAAATGTCCGCTACAGTTTCGATATCGATGGCGGCAGTTCGAAGGACACCCCGCTTCACTACGATTTCGGCTTCAACCTGGTAGGCGCCGCGCCCTATCAATACCCCGGCATGGAACATCTCAACCGGAAGCGCCGTCCGCCCCAGGTTACCGTCGTGACACCATGGAAAGATCTGCGCGCGATCTGCGACGTGTACCCCGCGCGCGAAACCGGGTTCAGTTGGCATGAAAACTCCGACGACACCATCGCCATCGGTTATGGCGAACGTGCGGACCAGGACTTCCGGTGGGAGGGCGTCTTCTGGACCTGGGAGCGCCGCTTCATGGAAAACACCGGCGGGCCGAACCAGAAGTGGAACGTGCGACGCGAATACAGCGCCAAGCCCACCGAAAAACGCGAACTCTACTACAGCGGAGTCGACCGCAGGGTCCATCTCAAGAACGCCAAAGAAGGCTGGCTGCAGGTGGGGCACTTCGCCGGTCTCGGAGCGTTGGGTGAAATTCGCATGTTCGACACGAACGGCAACGGCTATTTCGACCGATGGGAGTACGAATTCGGCGAATGGCGCCGCGTGGTCAGCGTGCGCGACGAACGCGCCGAAGACGTGCCTTGGGATCTCGACGCGTTGAGTAAGCGTTACACCGAGACGATTCTGGCTGAGGCCAACGACACCAACCGCGCGTTTATCGCGGCGATACCTACGCGCCGGGCCTTCGATCCCTACCCCAAACTTACCGCCGCGGCCAACGGCTCCCCCTCCAATTTCCAACGCTACGCGCAAGACGTGCTGCGCGAACTGCGATACGCGGATTTCTATACCTACTGGTCAAATGTTCCCGTGCGCGTTTTCGCAAAACAGCCCGTGGACGGCCTGCGGCAACTGGACGCCAAGACGCGTGCGTCGCAATGCACGTCCCAAACGGCTTGGGACCTGCGCTGCCTGTTGTCCCGCATCGATGCCCTTTACGGCGAGGGCGAATTGGTGGAAGCTGCACGGCTCATCGAATCTTCCGAGCAGGTCTTCCGAATTCCGGAGGCGGATTCCTGGAAGTAGAATGGCCCCTCGGATTCCCGTGAACCATGTGCTACAGCAGAACGTTCGATCCAGAAAGGCAAAGGAAAATGTCGCGGACCAAGGTATCGAGTCTCGCTTTCCTATTGACGGTTGCCTCGGCCTTCCTGCATGCAAGCAACTCCGAGGCTGATGATGCTTGGACGGTCTTTGACGGCAGTGAGGGGCCGGGTCATGGCAAGCACATTGTCCTTGTCACGGGTGATGAGGAGTACCGGTCGGAAGAATCCATGCCGCAAATGGCGAAGATTCTTGCGGAGCGGCACGGGTTCAAATGCACCGTCTTGTTTTCCATCAACAAGGACACGGGGGAAATCGACCCCGAAACGCTGGACAACATCCCGGGATTGGAGGCGTTGGACACGGCGGATTTGATGGTATTGTTCACTCGATTTCGCGAACTTCCCGACGAACAGATGAAGCACATCATCGACTACACGGATTCGGGCAAGCCTGTTATCGGGATTCGCACGGCGACGCACGCGTTTCGTTACGTGAAGCACCCCGATTCTCCCTACGCCAAGTACAGCTTCGACAGCAAATCTTTCGAGGGCGGGTATGGGCGGCAGGTCTTGGGTGAAACGTGGGTTGCGCATCATGGCGATCACAATCGAGAGAGCACGCGGGGAATCGTCGTTCCCGGCATGGAGCATGATCCAATTGTCAGAGGCTGCGAGGACATCTGGGGGCCGTCCGACGTGTATGCGCTGACGACACTCACCGGCGACAGTCGGCCGCTCGTTCTTGGTCAGGTCCTACGCGGGATGAACCCGAAGGACGAGGTGAATTCCGCAAAGAAGCCTCTGCCCGTGGCGTGGATCAAGACCTATACCAGTGCGCAAGGAAAACCGGCGCGTGTATTCACGACGACGATGGGACATTCGTTTGATCTCAACTGCGAAGGTTTCCGGCGTCTGCTGGTGAATGCGTGCTATTGGTGTCTCGGCATGGAAGACAGTATCCCCGCACGAAACGAAGCGGGGTTCGTTGGCGAGTACAATCCGCACGATATCGGGGTGGGCAAACATACGCGCGGTGTAAGGCCTATCGATCATGCGCAGCAAAACGCCATTACACGAGAACGGTAATCAGGGGCATTGCTTCACGCCAATCTGCCTATTCCCTCGGCCTGGGCCGGGTTTCGGCTATGCCCTCGCAGGCAAATTCGTATTGTGCGCCGCCGGAGTCCTGCGATAGGATATAGATCGGCGCGGGTGGTCTGAAGTTCCTACCCGTGGAGAAAATGCGCGATCACAAGGGACCCGAGAAGGCCGTCCCTCGCGTGGAGAATGGAGCCCACGAGCAAGACTGGGTCCGCGCCTGCAAAGACGGAAAGCCCGCCAGTTCCAGTTTTGAATACGGCGGCCCTCTCACCGAGATGGTGCTCCTCGGCGTGCTTGCCATGCGCGCCAAGGATCGCAAGATCGAATGGGACGGCGCGAACCTTCAGATCCCCAACGATGCCGAAGCCAAGGCGCTCGTCAATCCCCCCTACCGGGATGGCTGGTCGCTGTGACGGCAATTGGGGGTAAATATAAAGGGTTTAGCGCGTCTTTGGGAATCGCACAAATTGCTTATTATGCGGGCAGAAGACCGAAGTACCGCATGTTATGCGGATCCATCGAATCATTGTTAGCCATCACATAGGAGTCAAGATGCTCCCTCAACTTGACCAGCACTTCCCAAAATTCGCATCCATGCTAGCAGATAGCGAGCCGGAAGAGATCGAATATGGGAAGAAGGCCGACGAAATTCAATCGCTAGAAGACGATCTTGGAATCCCGCTACCAGACACTTACAAAAGATTTTTGTCAGTTTGTAGTTCTCTTTGGCTCTTTGGCGGGGCAGTGCAATTCGGCAGTCAACATCCATTCTATTATGATTTCCCCCCGCTCGAGGCCATGAATCCGCAACAGCTTGCGGTCATCAAGCAACGGGGTGGCAATTGGCCTCCGCCTTCTCAGGGCATGCTTTGCTTCGCTGAGTATTTCTG
>JBAZRU010000246.1:0-8958 GCA_041662805.1 Candidatus Hydrogenedentales bacterium
AGATCGAATCCGCCGAGACGTTTTTGCCGTATTTCGTCCAAGGGGTCGAACACATGACGTCGCTGAAACCGGATCGTATTGCGCCCGGCTTTGTGCTGTACGGCGGCGAACAGGATTTTGCAGTTCGGGACGTTCGGATATTCAATCCATTGCACGTATCCAATCTCTGGCGCAAGCTGACTTCTCCTGTCGAATAGCCTCTGGAAGCGAATACGCCCAGGGAATAAGAAATCCCATCTCCGTGTCCTATTTGATGAGGGCAATTCCGCAGTTCATCCCTATCTGGAGAGACTTCCATGCCAAGCTGGTTTACAAAAGTTTTCACCGGCACTGCCGCGAAGACACAGCCGGAAGTGCCGCAAGCCCCTGCTGTTGCTGCGCCGAGACCTGCGCCACGTCCGGTGCCGAAACCGGACCCCGATGCGAGGCGCGTGGTGAATGCGCCGGTGCTTGCGGATGCGGGTCCCGACACGGGGCCGAGCGCGGATATCCGGATCAAGGCGCGCGTCGAGCCGGGGAACGGGGCCTGCACCTTCATGGTCGACCGCCCGGTGCTTGATGGGCATTCGGCGTGGTTTCCGGGCAAGCGTGCAGCAACGGAATCGCCGTTGGCGACGGCGCTATTTTCTATCAAAGGCGTAGAGACGATTCTCTTGCACGAATTCACGATAACGATTCAGCGCACGCCCACGATACACGGGGATTGGACCGAAATGGCGCAGGAGATCGGCGCGTGCATCCGTGCGCACCTGATTGAAGACAAGCCGGTCGTTTCCGAAGCGTTTCTCTCGCGCGTGCCCCCCGAGGAGGTCATGCGGGAACGCATTCAGCGGGTGCTCGACAACGAGATCAATCCGGGAATTGCGGCGCATTCCGGGGCCATCCGGCTCGATCGTGTCGAAGGCAACACGGTGTATATCGAGATGATGGGCGGTTGCCAAGGGTGTGCGGCTTCCGATGTGACGTTACGCCAGGGCGTGCACGAGGCTTTCCGCAGTGCGGTGCCCGAAGTGGGCGCGATCCTTGACGTGACGGACCATGCATCGGGAAAGAATCCCTACTACGCGCAACTGCCCGCTGGGATGGAGTGAGAACGGCCATGCCGAAGCTCAACAACTTTGAGATTTCGATTAGGACAGGTGAGTCTGGGGGGCCATGTCCGCCGACGTGGGTGATCAACGGGTTTCCCGTGGCATTTGAAGAATACAAAGGCGGGACAGGGCCCGGAGAGTTGCTGGAGGCAAGCGCTGACCCGCAGAGTTTTCCGCACACGTTGCTGCTTCGTGGACCTGAGACAGGGTTTTGGGAATTGGATGAAGTCAAGGTGACCTATTTTCCCCAGGGCGAGGATGCCTATACGGTGCGCTTGGGAAAGGTGCTGCTCGACGAGAAATCGGACTTGAACATTTGGCACGAGCGGCCTCAACCGGTGTTTGACGTATAAGGCAGGAGTTCGACCGATGACGAAGGAATTGTCGAAGAAGTCGTGCGTGCCTTGCCGAGGCGGAGTCCCGCCGCTAGAAGGTAAAGAAATTACCGGACTGCTAAAACTGCTTGGACACGATTGGCAGGTTGTGAAGAATCATCATCTTGAAAAGGAGTTTGAGTTCAAGGATTTCAAGGAGGCCCTTGCGTTTACAAATGCGGTGGGCGCGATTGCCGAGGAGGAGAATCATCACCCCGACATTCTCACTTCGTACGGCAAGACGACGGTCACCATTTTTACCCACAAAATTGATGGTTTGACCGAGAGCGACTTCGTGTTCGCGGCCAAAGTCGAAGAGGCGAGCTAGGCAACCGGAGACCCCGAGCAGACACGCCTTTCCTTTTTCGGCGCGTTGACGGTACAATTGGGGCGCTTGGGGGACTTTCCAGTCGCCGTGGAACCGCCGCCGATTTCCCCGGATTCCGCGCAGAATGTGCATCGCGGAACTCCGGGAAACACACCAACCGAGATTTGCCATGCCGTGCAGCGATGTAACAGAGACCATTCAGGTAACACTTGACGAGCAGGACCAGCTCAAGGACTATTTCCTTGCGAAACGGACCTGCGGCCAAGGCGTCGGCGCGGGCAACCTGCTCATGGAGTGGTTGTGCGGCAAGAGCGTGGAGGAGATTCTCGCGTATTCCGCGGAGCAGTTTCTGACGGACCACCCGATCGACGATGAGTTGGAAGAGTTCCTGAGCCTGAAGCATCTTTTTGCGTTGCAGGGCGTTCTTGAAGTCTTGACGGGAAAGCAGCCCGGGCGCAGGGAAGACACGTGCGCGGCCGCCGAGATTTCCTGCGAGAATGGTGACCTGGTCATCACCGGAGTCATCAAGGTTGACCTGGTGACCGAGAAGATCAAGTCGTGCGGGAATTGCCGAGGGTGCGGCAACTCCAAGAAGAAGACAGTCGTCTTCCAGTAAGGGCGCTGCGTTCAGCAGCCTGCGTGGGGAATCGGACGGATTGCCCGGATAAGACTGGCGCGCCGGTTGAGACATCTGCGCGAACTGCCGCCTCACGTGCCCTTGACAACCAATCGCACATGGATCCTTTTCTATTGGGATTGGCGTGTCTGCGCGTGAGGCGAGGGCCAATGTCGTACAGCGCGGAAGAGCTTGGAGGGCGGACTTTCCAGTCCGCCTCTTCGCCAATGCCTCCAGAGACCCATATCAATCGGCGGACAAGAAAGTCCGCCCTCCATTGAGAACTTAGAATGATGCCGGGCGGTGTGATACCATATGGCCATGGCAAAGGACCCATTGAGAAAAGCGCGGATCTTATTGCGCTTGAGTGCCGACCAGATGGGAATGCTGGCGGGGGCATCGGTCGCGTTTGTGGTGATAAACATCTGTTTCTTTGTGACGCAGGTGGAGGTCATGCAGACGTTTTTGCGAACGGGTTTGGCGTTCGTGGTAACCTATGCCTCGGTCTTTCTCATGGTGAAGAGTATCCAATCCGCAACGCGGTCTGAATTGAAGTTGCCGCCGCCACAAGTCCCCGCTGGGGAAGGTGGAGGCGCAACACCTCAAACGGGAGAATCCGGAGAATCTGCATGATTGGCATTCGCGTTCGAGTTTTTTTGACGATTCTAGTGACGTTCATTGGCGTGTCGGTGTCAGCGCAGGCGCCAAATCTCGAAATGATGGACCTTGTGTTGAAGGCGGTTCCGAATGGGCCGGTTGCGTTGGTGTGCGGTGAGCCCGTCCCCAACGACGAATTCCGCGACATGTACATGGGGGAGACGATTCGCTTCGCGCAATTGAATCCGGGCAAGAGCGTCGACGATGAGATTCGCCTGGGGATTGCGCTCAATTGCCTACGCGCGCTAATTGAGCGTGAAGTCCTGCATCAAGAGTCGGAGCGGCGCAAGATTGGCATTGCAGAAGACAAGCTGCAGCAGGCGTGGGCGATAGAGATCAAGAAGCTCCAGGAGGCGCTCGTTCGCGACGGGAAGCAGGTAACGTCGGAAGCGGATGTGCTGAAGGAGGCAGGAACGACGAAGGACAAGGCGCTGCTTGAACTCCGCAAAGCGCTGATGATTGAAGAGTTGCGCAAGCAGCTCATGAATGAGAATGGCGTAAACATATCCGACGCGGACGTCAAGAAGTGGTATGACGAGAACAAGTCCAGTACGCGCCGTCCTGACCAATTGCACTTGAAGCAGATATTCATTCAGGCTGATTCGGCGAAACCGGGTGCCAAGCCCAAAGCGGGTCAAACGGTAGAACAGCGCGCACAGGACGCCTACAACCGGATATCGTCGGGGCAGAGCTTCGAAGGTGTAGCGAAGGCCGTGTCGGATGGGCGATTCAAAGATCAGGGAGGCGACTGGGGATTGCGTCCGGCATCCGAGTTTCCTCCGTTTATTGTCGAAGCGGCGAATCGCATGAAACCAGGCGATATCAGCCAGCCCATCAAGAGCGAATATGGCTTCCATATTCTCAAACTCGTGGAGACTGTCCCAGGAGAAGAAGTCACTTTCGAGAAGGCCGCGCCGGATATTCGAAACATGCTCATGGCGCGCAAAGGCGGAGACGCCGTGCGCAAGTTTACGAGCGAGGTGACAAAGGATCCCGACAAGGTCCAGGTCTACCTCGATATCGAAAAGCAGCTGCGCACCCGGCCTGAATTGCTCCAGCGGTTCGCACAAGATTTTGCAGTCGAGCAAAAGCAGGCCGCCGGTGCGGCCGGGAAGAAACCCTCCACAGGCGATGACGACGTTAAGGCGCCCAAGACGGGGCCTACGAGAGCTCCCTTTCCTGCCACCGCTCCACCGAAATCCACTCCAAAACCCAAAACGAACTAACCGGAATCATGGTTTCAGGGCCGGGTATTAGGTCTTGTTTGGGGATAGCTGCGTCGAAGCGACGGGAATCGGTCAACGCCGTACATTTTTGCACACAACATTTGGTAGTGCCAGACTTCTCTACCCCATGATTTTGTGCCCATCAAAGGTCCCAGTTTAGGGAGTGGCAGATTTTTGTCAAAATCGCCAACTACTTACTGGTAAACGGTTTACGAAACGTAAACTATTGACTAACACCCCTGCTCGATGGTATAATGCCACCAGAATAGCCGGATTGCCTGAGTGTGGAAGGCGCATCCCGGCAAACGTGTGGTAGATATGCTTGGTTGGAGAAAAGACAGTAAGCGCCCCGAAGACGAGCAGGCAACCCCTGCTCCGTCTGCAGCCCCATCATCTTCAGGGCTCGCTCCATCTCAGCGGAGTGCATCTACGGCAAACGCGGCACAGGACGCGGGGCAGCCATCCGGGCGCGGACAGGCAGCCACGAGCGGAACTCCGCGATTGGGCGAGTTGCTTGTTCAGGAAGGCGTCATCACCGCGGCCCAGTTGGGTGAAGCGCTTCAGAAGCAGAAGGCCATCGGAGGATTCCTCGGTCAGATCCTGGTAGAGCAGAACATGCTTAGCCAGCCCACGCTGGTGTCGTTCTTGGTAAAGCAGTGCAAAATCCCGCACATCAGTCTGCTCGACTATGACGTTGGCGAGGAATTATTCCAGTACGTTCCGAAGGAACTCTGCGTTCGTTACCACCTCTTGCCGATCGATAAGCTGGGCCGCATTCTCACTTTGGCCATGGTCGATCCATTGGATATCGACGCATTGGAGAACGTCCGCAAGCATTGTCCCGATCTCAAGATCAAGCCGATCTTGTGCGATTGGCGGCATTTCGAGGCGGTTTCGCGCCGCTTGTTCCACGAGAGTGGTTCGCTGGGCGAAGAGGTTACAGCAGCCAGTTTTGGGCTGGGTGCGGCACCCAAGAGGCCGGAGGTAAAACCGCCGGAAGCAAGACAGCCGGAGGTGAGGCAGCCTGAACCAGCCCGAGCCGCCGTCAAGGAACCGTCGAGAACCGCCCCAGCGCAGACCGATGATGAGGCTGTCGATGCGGCAGTGGCGGCGCTCATAGAAGAAGCCGCGAGTACGGCGACCAAGCCGTCACAACCGGCGGAACTTGCCCGGAAAGTGCCGGTCTCGCAGTCGCCTGCGTCCGGCGCTTCCGCAGCCGCGCCAGCTCCGATGGCGGCTCCTTCCATCGATCCGAAGATGATTGCGACGGCAATGCGGGATGCTCTCCAGGAGGCGGTTGCGCCGCTGGTGGAAGAGCAGAAGCGGCTTGCATCGGCCTATGCGACGGACTCGCAGGCGCATGCGGCGACCCCAGCGGCCGCGCCGGCGCTCGACATCAAGGAGTTGGCTGGACAACTTCAGACGAGCCTCAGTGGATCGGTGCAGGACGCAGTGGGCGTGTTGATTCACGAGCAGCAGAAATTCATGGCGGCCTTGGCGGCGGAGAACGCGCGGACGCCGGTGCAACAGGATTTTGGGCCGTTGGCTGTGCAGATCAACGAGGGGCTTCGCGGCGCCCTTGCGGAGGCGCTGACCCCCGTTTTGTCGGCGCAGGTATCGGAAGGGGCGCGGATAGCAGCCCAAATGCCCGACTTCAAGGATTTGACGGCGCAGCTTCAGTCCAGTCTTAGCAGCACGATGCAGGATGCCGTTGGCCTGCTTATCCACGAGCAGCAGAAGTTCTTCACGGCATTGAGCGAGGCGGAAACTGCGCGCAGTTCTTCGCAACCCGATTTTTCGCAACTCGCGTCACAGATGGGCGAAGGGATGAAGTCGGCATTGCGCGACGCGATGCTGCCCCTGTTGGCGGCTCAGGCGGAATCGGGCAAGCGAGGTGGAAACGACTCCGGCTCCGATGTTTTGGCGCAAGCGTTGCACCAGAGCCTGAAAGAGGGTCTGTCGGCGCTGACGGAAGAGATGCGTTCGCTGAGCGCGCAGCAGGGCAAGCAGACGCTTCCCAGCCCCGAGTTGTTTGCGTCGGCCATTGGCGAGAGTGTGCGTACCGCGTACGTCGAGCAGGAATCGCGGATGGCGCAACTTGCGGAATCCGTCACTCAGACGCTGAAGGCCGTCGAGACGATCATGCAGAAGAGCCAGGAAGAACGGGAAGCGTCGACAATCAATGTCGATTCGTTCCGGGTATCGAATCTGGAGCCGTTCCCGGGTACGCGCTCCGCGCTGGAAGCAGCGGACATGAGTTCGCCGGACGCGCTGGATAGCCCTGGACTTGGCATGGGTGCGGACGAACGCGTTCGCGCAGCGCTCGATTCGGATCATTTGCTGGGCGGGTACACGTTTGACGAATTCCTTGCGGGTTCGGGCAACACATTTACGGTTACGGTTGCGCGGGCAGTGGCGGAACGGGCGAGCGCGGAGTTCTCGCCCTTGTTCGTGTTTGGCGACGTTGGGGTGGGTAAGACGCACCTCTTGAACGCCATCGGCAACGAGATCGTGGTAAAGAACCGGGATCTCCGGGTCGGGTACGTTTCCGCCAGCCACTTTGCGAGCACGCACGGCCAGTCGCTCAAGGACGGCACGCTTGATGCGTTCCGCGAGAGCTTCTGCCATTGGGACGTGCTGATCATGGACGACATTCAGTTTCTTGCGGGGAAGGCCGACGCGCAAGAGGAATTGTTTCATGTGTTTACCGCGCTTTGCCACGAGGGGCGGCGCGTGATCATCGCGGGGGACAAGGCTCCGGACCAGATTGCCGGTCTGCAGCCGCGTCTTGTATCCCGGTTCGCCTCGGGCATCGTGGCGCGATTGAAGGCGCCGGAGATGGATGTACGGCTTGCCATTCTCAAGCGGCTTGCCCAACGGCAGCGTATGGCAGTACCCGAAGAGATTCTCAGCCTGATTGCCACGCGGATCACCAGCGACGTGCGCAAAATGACCGGCGCCTTGCGAAAGGTCATAGCGTATGCGAAACTGGTGGGGCAAGAGATCAGCCGCGACATGGCGAACGAGATTCTCAGCCACTTGGGCATCGGCGAGGCTGCCTAGTCTCTGAAATCAGAAGGACCCTCCAATGCCACCGAAGATTGCTAAACGCCGTTTAGGCGATGTTCTGCTCGAACAGGACTTGGTTTCGCAGGAGCAGCTTCAGGAGTGCCTTGCCATCCAGCGTTCGACGGGGCAAAGCCTGGCCACAATCCTGGTCGCACGGGGCTATCTGAGCGAGGAAGACCTCGTGGTCACGCTGAGCGAACAGCTCGGGATACCGCACATTCGCGTGGCCAACTACAACATCCCGCAAGAAGTGCTGAACGAAGTGCCCGAGTCATTGGCGCGGCAGTACCAGATGTTGCCCGTCAGCGTGACGGGAGACGTGTTGACGCTGGCCATGTCCGATCCGCTGAATATCATGGCGCTGGACGACCTGCGGATGTTGACGAGTTACGATATCGAGCCGGTGGTGGCGGTGCAATCCGAGTTGATGGCGACCATCAACAAGCACTACGGGGGCAAGGCGCACGCAGAGCTTTACGAGGAACTTGTCGGGGCCGAGAAGCAGCAGGACGGTGTCACCGTAGTCGAAGAGAA
The DNA here is from genome assembly GCA_041662805.1 of Candidatus Hydrogenedentales bacterium. Lineage (GTDB taxonomy): Bacteria > Hydrogenedentota > Hydrogenedentia > Hydrogenedentales > SLHB01 > JAIBAQ01. The sequence goes on from JBAZRU010000246.1 coordinate 7,896, forward strand.
GGAAGAGGTCGAAGACATCGCATCTGTGGCGGCGGAAGCGCAGGACGCACCGGTTATTCGCTTGGTGAATTTGATCCTCGCGAAGGGCTTGGAAGCCCGGGCAAGCGACGTGCACATCGAACCGTTCGAGAAGGTGTTGCGCGTCCGGTACCGCGTGGACGGCGTGTTGGAAGAGACAAAGAGCCCGCCGAAGAGCGTGCAATCGGCGCTGATCTCGCGATTGAAGATTATGTGCGGGATGGACATCGCGGAACACCGGTTGCCTCAAGACGGGCGGTTTCGCATCAAGTTCAAAGGACATGAGATCGATTTTCGCGTGTCGATTCTTCCCTGTTACTACGGCGAGAAGGTCGTTATGCGCGTGCTCGACAAATCGAGCCTGACGCTGGATCTCGACAAGCTTGGGTTTCCCTCGCAGCCGATGCAGGCGTTTGCAGAAGCACTGGCGCGGCCGTTCGGCATGATCCTGTTGACAGGCCCGACAGGTAGCGGAAAGACGACGACGCTGTACAGTGCGCTCCACAAGTTGAACCAGATAGACACAAACATCATCACGGTCGAAGACCCGGTCGAATACGAGTTGTTCGGCGTGAATCAGGTGCAGACGCGATCGGAAATCGGGCTGACGTTCGCGGCGGGTCTACGCAGTATTTTGCGTCAGGACCCCGACATCATCATGGTTGGAGAAATTCGCGACGAAGAGACGGCGGACATTGCGATCAAGGCGGCATTGACGGGTCACCTCGTGCTGAGCACCTTGCATACGAACGATGCGGCAAGCGTGTATACGCGCTTAATCGATATGAACATGGAGCCGTTCCTAGTGCAGTCCTCGGTGGCATTGGCGGCGGCCCAGCGGCTTGTGCGCAAAGTGTGCCCGGAATGCAAGGAACCGATTCGCGTGCCCGGCGACGTGCTGGAGCGTATCCAGTACAAGCATCCGGAAGGCGCGCCGCCGGCCACGTTCGTGCGCGGCCGCGGGTGCGGACGCTGCAAGGACACGGGGTACCGCGGACGTGTTGCCGTGATCGAGGCGATGGTGAACTATCAGGAATTGCAGATC
>JBAZRU010000247.1:0-8940 GCA_041662805.1 Candidatus Hydrogenedentales bacterium
CTCGTTCAGCGCGAACATGGGCGTGCGGTCGTAATCCGAGAAGTCCATTTCCTCCGACTCCTTCGCGCCCCAGGCGGTAGCAACATTCAACTCGTCGATGAAAGCGCTCGCCGCGGTCTTCGTGTAGGGAGTGGGGTCGGGCTTGTCGGAGAAGCTTGCGTACATCGGGTTCGCGGCCGCGTCGAACTGGCTCATCGGCGGCATGCCAAGCAGGAGTTCCATCGTCCGCAACAGGGAGCTGGTCGTGTAAAAGGTGCTATCGACGGCGCCGCGCCTGCAATACGGGCTGGCGACGAGGCCGACGGTTCGGCGCGCATCGACATGGTCAGGGCCGTCCTGGGCGTCGTCTTCGATGACGAAGAGGGCAAGTTCGGACCAGTAACGGCTGTTACTGATGCGTTCAAGGATCATGCCGAGGGCAAAGTCGTTGCTCGCGACGCACGCACGCGGCGAGGGGATGCCCGGTTTCGTGCCGTGTGTATGATCTTCCGGCAGCGACATCACGATGAAGTTGGGAAGACGCTTCTCGGGGTCCGTGCTGTCGAAGTTCTTCTCGTATTCGTCAAACTCGCGGATGAACTCCGTGGCATTGTCGGTGTCGCGAGCGCCCCAAGAGGCGTAGTGGGGGGCGACGTGACCTTCGAGTCCCGAGATGCCCTGGTTGGCCATGGCAGGCTCGGTCTGGCTCTGCCTGCGCGCGAATTCGCCGTAGCTCCGGTAGGTAAGCCCTTTCTTCGCGCACTGGTCCCAGATGTACCCCGCCCCGGGAATCACCGCCGCGCTGCGTGGACTCGTGCTTTTGCCGGCGTAGTCGGCGGGCCAATTCTTCTCGACCCAATCGGTGGCGTACGCGGCGTTGGACCATTGATGCCCGTCCTGACTAACCTCGGCATCGCAATAGAGGTTGTCGAGCAGCACAAATTGCTCGGCGATGGCGTGGTGGTTGGGCGTGATTTCGCGTCCAAAGATGCAGATGCGCGGATCGCTGTTCCCCTGAGGCAAGTCCCCGAATACTTGGTCGTATGTGCGGTTCTCTTTGATGATGTAGATGACGTGCTTGATTGGGGAGCCTGCTCCCACCTTGCTCGGGACGACGGACGATCCGGACTTGGGTGGGCGCGCTTCATGCAACAAGTCGTCGTTGTACGGGCTGTTCTTGTACGCTTGTTTTGTCAGTTTCCGGAGCCGCTTCAGTTCCTTCTCGATATCGATGATGCTGATCGTCCCTTTCATCAACGACTTGGTCGAGCCCGTTCCTTCTTTGCCTCCCGGCAAGGGGCTTCGCGGGCCGCGGATGTTGGATGAGGTCTTTTCGCCCTTGGCGTTGCCCACGTAGAGCAGGTCACCTTTGTCGGCGAAGCACACCGCGGAGGGGTACCAGCCCACGGGCAGGTAGCCGAGCACGGTGCTCTCGCCCGGTTCTTCCACTTCGACGACGCAGATGTTGTTGTTGTCGGCGTTGGCCACGAACAGCGTTTCTTCATCCGCGTCGAGGGCGAGCGCGTTGGGTGTCGAACCCTCCGGGGCTTTCGGATACATCGCCGTCATGATTCGCTGGACCGCACGGCGCTCGGCCGTGTCGATCACGTCCACGGCATTGTCGTTGGCGCAACAGACAAAGAGGCGGCCATCGCGCGTCAAAGCCATGTCGCTCGGGTTGTCGCCGACGGGGATAGTGGCGACGACGGTGTTGGACGCGGTGTCGATTACGCTCACGGTGTTGCTGGCCCAGTTGGAGCAATACAGGGTCGCGCCGTCGGGCGTGAGCAGGAGGTCGTATGGATTTACTTCGACGGGGATATGGGCGGCAATTTCGCCGTTGGTTGTATCGAACACGACAATCTCGCCCTTGGTCCGGTTTGACGCGTAGAGCACGTCGCGCGACGGGTGGTGAACGAGTCCCGACCAAAAGATTTGCTTGTAGTCGATGGACTCGGTCCACTCCGCAACGGGTGTGTCGGAAAGCCTTCCATCGGCGTAGTCGAAAACATAGATCGGCGCGCGTTCCTCGCGGGTGGATTCCCGGTTGCCGCCGGAGACGTAGAGTCTTTTGCCGTCCGGGCTCCACGCCAAGCCGAGCCAAGCGGTGGGCAGAATGATCTGCTGCGAGACCTCCTTTTTGCGTGGGTCCATCACGACGAGTCCGTGCGCGTTGAATCCGCCGTGAAGCGCCACAACAGCCTTGCCGTCCGGTGCGGGCGAAATGTTGAGCGGAAGGTCGCCGCACTCGACCGTCTTCCCTATGGGCGTGATGGTCCAGCCGTTGGGCAGAAAGTAGCCGTCGGGCGTGGGGCCGGGAAGCTCCGCCGCGAAAACGGGGAGGGCCAACAGGAAGGCGATGAGGATGGTAAGGTGTCGCATGGTGGTACCTCTTGGGTAGTGACTCCGCGTCGAATGCCGTTGGGATGATACGGCCCAGAACGGATCCAGTCAACGGGTGAAGAGCGGCGTTGCGGAGCTTTCGCCAACAACGACGCGCCAAGCGCGGCAGCAGTGAGCCTGGCGGTCAAAGCAGCGCATATATTTAATTGACAAATTGACCTAAAAATAAGAAGATAGATGCGTGGGAATCGCAACTTGAGGCCCATAGCCCTTTCCACCAAAAAGCCGGATAGGGTTGGAGCACCCCGTTGTGCACTATCGAATTATGGGGTATGATGGGGGCTGATTTTAATCGGGGACACAATCTATTGTGGGAACGGGCACATGATTGAACTAAAAGAGTTATTCGAGATGGTTGCGAAGCAAGACGCTTCGGACTTGTTAATCAGTGCGGGTGCGCCGCCGATGCTTCGCGTAAATGGACGGATGTTTCGTACGCGCAGCGAACCGCTGACTGCCGAGCAGACGAAGAAAACAATTTACGGCATTCTGACGCCGGAGCAGAAAAAGCATTTCGAAGAAACCAAGGAATTGGATTTCTCGTATGCGGTAGGCAAGAAGCACCGGTTCCGCGTGAATGTGTATTTGCAGAAGACGGCAGTAACGGCGGCGTTTCGTCCCATTCCAGAAGACATTCCACAACTGGACGACCTTGGTCTGCCGGAGATCGTGAACAAGTTCGCCCAATTGAAACAAGGGCTGATTCTCGTCACGGGGCCGACCGGTCACGGCAAAACCACGACGCAGGCGTCGATCATCGACGTGATCAACAATTCGCGGGAGTGCCACGTCATCACGGTGGAGGACCCAATCGAGTTCATCCATTCGCACAAGAAGAGCATCGTGGATCAGCGCGAAGTGGGCGGGGACACGCTAAGCTTTCACAGTGCATTGAAGTACGTGTTGCGTCAGAACCCGGACGTGATTCTGATCGGCGAAATGCGCGACCTGGAGACGATCCAGGCGGCGTTGCGCGCGGCGGAGACGGGTCACCTCGTCATGGCGACTTTGCACACGAACGACGCGATTCAGTCGGTGGACCGCATCATCGACGTATTCCCCGGCGATCAGCAGCAGCAGATCCGGTTCATGTTGTCGATGACGCTGGTGGCGGTGATCTCGCAGCGGCTGATTCCGAAGGCCGAGGGCGCGGGGCGCGTCATGGCCTGCGAAGTGCTCGTGAACAACACCGCCGTCGCGAACCTCATCCGCGAAGGGAAGACGCATCAGGTCTACAGCATCATGGAGACGAATACGAAAGAAGGCATGCAGACGATGGATCGCTGCGTGAAGAACCTGTACATGCAGGGGCTGATCTCGTATGAAGACGCGATTGCGCACGTACGAAACGCGAAAGCCATTATGGAGTGACGCCGATTTTGGATTTTAGATTTTGGATTTTGGATTGAAGACGCGCCGAGAAGAGTCGTCTGGCTGAGAGAAGATGACGATCGATAGGCGAAAGGAAGATGGGATTTGGGATCGCCGGCCTTCAGCGTCGGGATCTGGGATTCGGAGATTGGGGCTTCGATGCGCGCGTTCGCTGTGTATAGCGGTCCCCAATCCAAAATCCCCAATCCAAAATCCAAAATCGAGGAGTTGCCGACTTCAAGTCCTGGATATGGAATCTGAGGCTGGTCTTGGCTACACGGGTGGGGTGGTGAATGGTGCGTTCGCGCATTGTAGGTACGGGGCATTATTTGCCCGAGAAAGTCTTGACGAACGTCGACCTGGAAGGGTTGATGGATACGACCGACGAATGGATACGGCAGCGGACAGGAATCCTTCAGCGGCATATTGCAGCTCCGGACGAAGCGGCTTCGGATCTGGCGGCGAAGGCGTGCGCGCGCGCGTTGGAGAACGCCGGGATCGCCGCGGAAGAAGTCGATTTCATCCATTGCGCGACGGCGACGCCGGACTATTTCATGCCGTCGGCGGCGTGCCTGATTCAGCACAAGATCGGGGCCAAGCGCGCGGGCGCCTGCGACCTGAACGCGGCGTGCTCGGGGTTTGTGTATGCGTTGCAGATGGCCGATGCGTTGATTCGCGCGGGCGTGCACAAGACGGTGCTGGTCGCCGGCGCGGAAATCATGACCGCGCGCCTGGACTGGACGAAGCGCGACACGGCGGTGCTGTTCGGCGATGGAGCTGGGGCCGTGGTGTTGCGCGCGGACGACGGCGAACGGGGCGTGTTGTCGACGTATACGGCGGCGGACGGCGGGGCATACGACATCTTGATGGTCCCGGCGGGCGGCTCGGCGCAGGTCATCACGCCGGAAAATATCAACGAATTGAACCGGGGCATTCTGATGAATGGCCGGGAATTGTACAAACGGGCGGTGTACGCATTCGGCGACGCCGTGGAGCAGGCGCTGAAGCGGGCCAACGTGAGCGTCGAAGACATCAGCCTTTTTGTGCCGCATCAGGCCAATGGGCGGATGCTGGAGACGGTCGCCGCGCATATCGGCTTGGCGACCGACAAGATCTATTTGAACGTGGACCGCGTGGCGAACACAAGCGCGGCCTCCATCCCTATAGCATTGGATCAGGCCAATGCGGAGGGGCGGTTGAAGGCGGGCGACCTGCTGTTGCTGGCGGCCTTCGGAGCGGGATTGACGTGGGCTTCGGCCTTGGTGAGATGGTAAGGAGCATGGACAAACACGGATTGGCAAGGACTTACACGGATTCGTCCATGAAGTCCACTCCGTCCATGGAGTCCACTGCCCCCTTGAAGCCCCAGGAAATCGGGGGAGCCGGCCTCTCCCGATTGGGTTTGACTGCTTTGGTACGGACATGGTCCGGGGTGCTATAATCGCCCGTTAACGAGAACGGAGGCGAGCGGGTTTCCAGCCCAAGGCAACGTCTTGAGGCGATGAAACTTTCTCGACTCGGCAGGGATTGTATAGTGCACACTGAGAATCAACATCCAGATGGCAGGGGAGCTATGACGGAACGAGCAACGAACGTAACACCCTTAGCGGGTCGCAGTCAGCTTCGTGTGCTTGGGCCGGAGGGATTGCCGCTTCGGGAGCGGGGCGACGAAACGCTGATGCTCGACCACGCGGCCGGCTCCGAGGACGCGTTTGGCGAGCTGCTCCGGCGGCACCAGAAAGGCGTCCTCAACTACATCTTCCGGATGGTTCAAAATCGGCAGATTGCCGAGGAATTGACCCAGGAAGTCTTCGTGGCCTTGGTTCGCAATGCGGACCGCTACCAGCCCACGGCAAAATTCACCACCTATCTGTACACCATTGCCTCGAACATCGTCTCGAAGGAATGGCTGCGCCGCAAGCGCCGTCCCAAGTTCTTGAGCTTGTCTGGATGGAACTGGCGCAGGAGTCCCGAGGACGAGTTCGATCCACTTGAGCACGTGGGCGACGAGCGAGCCGATGTGTTTTCCGCGTTTCAGCGCGGGGAAATTTCGGAAGCCGTCAACACGGCGTTGCGGGAGTTGCCGGAGCACCAGCGCGAGGCGTTCGTACTCAGGCGGTTCCAGGACTTGTCGTACGAGGAAATCGCGGTCATCACGGATTCGCCGGTCGGAACGGCGAAATCGCGGGTGGTTCGGGCAGAACGTGCGCTGCGGCCGTTGCTCGAGCGATTCAAGGATTACGTCTAGGAGTTGCACGTGAACATGCTGCGTCATCCGTCGAAGCCAGAATTGCTGGCGTACGCGGAAGGACTCATTGCCGGGCAGGGCATTTCCACAGCCACGGCCCGCCACATTGCAGCATGTCCGGTTTGCGCCCGGGAAGTCGCCGCGATTCGGAATTCGTTCGAGTTTACGCAGGCGGCGGGCAATCTGGACCCCTCCGACGATTTGACCCGCACTATTCTCATTGCCGCGCGCCGCGAACGCCAAGCCCCCAAACGGATGCACGGACGGACGTGGTTTATGGCCGTCAAAGGCCTCGCCTACGTAGCGAGCATCGCATTGGTATCGGCCGTGTATTTCCAGTTCGCCTTGGGCGACCGCTCCACCCAGCCGGGTCCGGCCATGCAGGCCGTCGCGCAAGAGCGGCCTATGGCTGCCCTGCCTTCTCCGGAAGAATTGCGCAAGGCGACGGAAGAAATCCGGGCCTTGGCGGCGGCGGTAGGCGTGCGGCCTGGCGCGCCCGATTCGGTCCGCGAATGGCGGCAGACGCGCACCGTGCTCGCCCTGAACGCCGATTTGTCGGCGGCGCGCGCGGCGTTGGATCGAAATCCCGGGTGCGAACGGGCAAGTCGGTTGATCACGACAAACCTGCGCCGCCAGGCGCTGGCCCTGAAAAGCCTCTACGTGGAGCGCTGCCTGTAGCAGGCGCTACGGGCCGATACCGTGCGCTTCCAACCCAATGGCCAACACGCAAGGCAGCGAGTGACGGGCCGTATCTCAAACATCCCAACCTTCCTTCGCGTGATGGCGCCGCTCTTAATCGTGAGTAGCGCAATCGCACAATCCGAATCGAAGGTTGTGTCAAGCACGTTTTTCGATACGGTGTCGCAATGGCTGACCTTCCTGGGTGAGAAGACGGAGGGGGTCATCGCACCGCGGTTCGCGGGATTCAATCAGAAAGGCAGTTCGGGCTGGGAAGGCCTGAAGACCGGAGAGCGCGAATTCGAGGAAAGCCAGCCGGCGCGCCCTACGGCGACGATTTCCATCGCGAATGAATTCGGCGAGATTCGCGTGAGCACATGGGATAACCCCGTCGTCCAGATCAAAGCCCACGTGCTGGCCGGGGCGGAAAACGACGACTTGGCGCGCGAACTGTCGGAAGCGATCAAGATTACGGTGACTCCCACGCCCGAACAGATCGAGATTCGGACGGAATACCCCGACACCCGCGACAAAGGCAAGGTCGCGATGGCCGTGAACTACACTGTGACGATCCCCTCGACCGCGAACGTGATCTGCAAGAACAATTTCGGCGATACGATAATCGCCAACGTCGGCGGGACCGCTGCCGTGGATTCGCGCTTTGGCATGGTGGACTTGGCGGAGGTGTCCGGACTTGTGACGGTGCGCGCCTGGGGCGAGTTTCCGCTGACGGCGCGCGGCTTGCGCCAAGGCGGCTTCTTCCAATTGCAGGGCACGCAAGCGGAGTTCGCCAATGTCGGCGGGACGCTGAACGTCAGTAGTTTCACCGGTTCGGTGACGCTGCGCGATCTGGCCCCGGAAACCGATCTCGACGTGACGAGCGAGAGTGGCCCGATTCATTTGTACGTGCCGGAAAACGCTGCCCCGGACGTCTCGGCGACGGCGTTCTTCGGAACCGTGAAGTCGGACACGGTAATGGAGCAGACCTCGCGCGGAGACATGGTGGTTGCGCGAAGCGCGAACGTCGACGCCAAGCAACAAGTCACCTTGCAGGTGTCGTTCGACACAATCTTCGTGCATCAGGAAGGACTAAAACCGCCCCCGCCGCCTGCCGTGAAAAATGGTGGCGAGTACGTGACCCGCAGCATGGAGCAGGCAGTGGAATGGGCCGCGGGCGCGGAGATTGTGGTTGAGGCCGTGCCGGGCGACGTGCGCATTCACGGCACCGACGGCAACCGCGTGGAGATCAAAGCGACGCGCGTCGTGCGCGTGGCATCGACTGCCAATGCACAGGCGGCAATCGAGGCGCTGGGCTTAACCGTGGAACCGTCGCCGGAACGCGTGCGCATCGCCACCGCCGTGCGCGACAACTTGGCGTCGCTGGGCTGCTCGCAATTCCGCATCGACCTGGACATCGGATGCCCGCGAGGGGCGTCGCTTCGCGTCACAGCGGAAAACGGAGCCACGTCGGTCGTGGGGATGAGCAGCGCGATCATCGTCGTGCAGAAGAAGGGCAGCGTCTCCGCGGAGAGTTGCAAGCGCGAGACGGGAACCTTCGAGCTGACGAACGAGGCCGGAGACGTCACCCTGACGGAGTGCCAAGGCCCGGTGACGGTCGCGGCGCAACAAGGAATGGTCAAGTCCGTCAACGTTTACGGCAAACAGGCGATCACGGCCGTGCAGGCAAAGACCCTCATCGAGTCTCCCAAAGGGGAAGTCGTGGTGCGCAATCGCGGGGCCGACGTAAGCATCCTCGCTTTGGATGGGATTCTGGGCGAATACAATGTCGCCGTCGAGAAGGGCACGCTCAACATCGTGATCCCCCCCTCATCCGACGCCACGCTTTTCGTGACCGCGAAAAACGGACAGATCCGCAACACGGCCATCACGCTAAACGGCACGCTCGAACAACAGGTAAGCAAGTTCACCGGCGTCCTCAACAACGGGACCAATCGAGTGGAACTGCAAACCGACGGCGGCGATATCTACATCGATTGAGCGGGGCGAGAACTCATAGGTCCCATAGGTCTTATGGGTCCTATAGGTCGTTTAGGTCCTATAGCTCTTGCGCACCTCGCTACTTGACCTCATACTCCAACTTAAACGTATGACTCTGCCCTGGCTCCAGCATGACGGGCGCATCCTGGACCTCCACTTCCAGATCGTTGAGGTCGGCGGGATATGCGTAAATCCAGGTGAACTCGGTGGTATCGGGATTGAAGCGCTGCGTTACGGAAAGACCCTTGGGTCCAGCCAAGGTC
>JBAZRU010000248.1:0-8413 GCA_041662805.1 Candidatus Hydrogenedentales bacterium
CCTCAAGCAGAGACTCTTCATCTGGCAATAAGGCGGTCGGCCTTATGCGCGTGCTTATGACAATGGGGGCATCATCATAGAGCAGCAACTTTGCGAGGGCGGTAAAGGCCCCTCCCGTCGGCACAAACGGGAAGATGTGAAGTACCTCGTGGTCGGGGGCGTTTGACGCTTCGACCTCCGGTGGTAACGGGACAAAGCCAGCCCGAAATGGCCCGGGGCACTTCTTCAAGGAATCCAGAGGCTCGATGCTAGCTCGTCGACTGATTGTCGCAACGTAATTGATGTCGAAAGGTCTGCAATAGCGTGCCGTTTCCAATGAGGGTAACTCCTCAAACCAGTACTCCGGAAACGTCGCATTGAGCAGATTCAGGACACCGTTTGAAGTCTCACCGCTGGAAGCTCCTGTGGAGTCACTTGTGCTGCACAGCATTACGCACTCGATACGGGGCATCTTTGCGGAGCCGGATGGCATTGAGATAAGTCGAAGGTCAAATGTAGTCCTCGAATCTCTGGAGTTCAGAAGCGCTGTCAGTAAGCCAGCGTGCCGATTCTGAGCATCTCGTATGTAGTTCCCGGCGGCATATTCGGATAAGCCCAGCGCCGGAAGCGCGAGTATGTACTGCATGCGAAAAGCACAAATCTTACTAGCCACGCTGACATCCCCCTTGTTGCGTCACAGTAATCATGCGGTCCAAGCCAGCAGTGAGGGCTTGGGGCGATTGTAGCATCTCCTCAAGGGGATAGCAGGACAGAGACGCGAGTGTTCAGATAAGACAAGACCAGTGGTCCGCTCTCCCTAGAACATATGCGGGCACAAATCCCAGCTTCTGCTTCGCATATTCTCCAGAAGCATGCTTCTGGTTTCAATGACTTGTTTAGTCGCCTATGATTGCGATTTGGATTCAAATCGGTGATTGAGATAGTTGGAACGGGACAGAGAACCGAGATGTACGACGGCAATCGATACCGCCGATTTCGGCTTGAAGAATGCTCGTCGGCCACAATCGTAAGCTTGCGGGAGGAGGCTCTGAAGCGCTCAGGACTACGTGAGAAGTCGCATGAACACACCCAACTCGAATTCTGGCTTGGTCACCAGGATTGCTCTGGATTGGCTCAGCCGTGCAACATTGCAAAGTTGATAGCTGCTTGCTGCAATTCAGCATTCGTTGCGGCTACTCAAAAATGGGAACACAACAGCACCTCGAGTGACGCTGGTGTGCTTTCCGAATTCGCTTCGCTTCCCTTCCCTTTGCCAAAAAGGCCGTGTACGCTTCGAGCCAGACAGGCTCTATGCGCCGTCGTCAAAACCGCGACCCCAACCTACTTCATCTGAGTCGCATCCATTGGAACACCCATCCTCCGGATTGTACGCGTCCTCATGGCAACTCGGACATTCCTCGTTCTTGTCGTCATCCTCATCCTCATCATCTTTTGGACCTAGCATTGGAGTGCCCCCGTGTTTGAACCACTGCAATATGCTGCGTAGTGTGGGCAGTCAAAGTCAAGTGAATAGAATAGCGATTTTGCGTAAGCGTCCGGCAAAGTACAGGTGGGTACTTGGCGGACATGGCAGGCCTAGGTTGAGGGTTCCTTCTTCCAGAAGTCGGGGAGGAGTTGGCTGAGTTCGATGCGGGGGTGGCCGGTGATGTGGAGGAGGGCGTCGCGCAGGTAGGCGAAGGGGTCTATGTCGTGGCGTTTGGCACTCTGGATGAGGGTGTAGTGGATGGCGGCGGCGCGTCCTCCTCGCTCGGAGCCGAGGAAGAGCCAGTTTTTGCGGCCGACTGCTATCCCGCGTAGCGCTTGTTCTGCCGGGTTGTTGTCGAGGTCGCCGTCGTCGAGGTATCGAGTGAGCGCGGTCCATTGGTTGAGCGTGTAGTTTGTCGCTTCGCCGATGGGGCTCTTGGGCAGGACCTTTAGCTGCTGCTCATCGAACCAGCCCTTCATTGCGTCGAGTATCGGTCTGGATTTCTCCGAGCGCAGTACGTGGCGACGTTTGACATCGAGTTTCTTGGCGTCTTTCTCGATGTCGTAGAGTTGGCGGATCCATGCAAGCGCCTGGTGCGCGCGGTTGGAGTCGGTGGAGCGGGCGTCGTAGAACTTGCGCCGTGCGTGCGCCCAGCACGCGACTTCAATAACGTCGCCGCTCGCGTAAATCCCGTCGTAACCGCCGAACGCGTCGGCTTGCAGATATCCTTTGTATTTACCCAAAAACGCCTCGGGTCCGTCGCGCCTTCGACTGGCTTAAACAATCCATGATGGCCACAACGTATACCTCCGCTACTCAGCCCTGCGCTGAACTGACGTCCGTCTTCCGAAGCGAACACCCTTTCGCAAGGTATCTCAAGGGCATTTTAAGCAGTGTCCGTGCGTCAAGACCCCTTCAACAAAACTGCAATGCCCCTTGCGTCGGGATTCTCATTCGAACGCTCTCGCTCAAATCCGGTTGATGTCATCATCCTCGGCGCGAAGGTGTGAGTAGGTGTTGTACGTGAGTTTAATGTCGGAGTGGCCAAGCCACTTTGCAACCTTAGCGATCTCGACGTTTTTGATAACGAGGTGCGAGGCGAACGTGTGACGCAATGTGTGCGGTGTCACCCAGGGCATTCCAGCATGCTTGGTCACGGTCTCAAAGCGATGATACCATCGCACCCGCGGCTTCTTCGGGTCCGTTGTGGGAGGGACATCTGGTGAAATGCAATAGCCCGACTTTCCGCGCAGGGGGAGCAGCGTCGCGATACAGTCTGCGTGTAGAGGAATGGTCCGCGATTCGCGGTCCTTCACTTCCCAACCATGGCCACTCTGTACGCGCAGGACTTTTCGGTCCCAATCGAACCATTCCCAGCGGGCGTTGGCAATTTCTGCTGCTCGCAGTCCGGCGAATACCCCGAGAGTTGCACAAATGAGCATCTCGTTGCTATGACGCTCGGCAGTGGCGAGTAGCTTCTCGATGTCCTCTCGCGACTCGATGAACCGCGCATCCTCTTTGGTCACAGGCAGCGCTTTATAGGTAAACGGGTTTTTCCCCGTGTAGACCCCTTCGTTGATTGCCTGGTTCACAATGGCGGCCAGCTTACAGAGATACAAGTTGATCGTCGAGGGCTCATACCCATCGTCCCGCATCTTCAAGACCAACCTATGGACATGATCAGGCTTGATGGACGATAGCCGGTCCTCACCAACGCGAGTTTTCCACGCCGCCACGGCTTGCTGCTTTGACTTGATTGTGTTCGCGGCGTGCCTCGTACTGGCACTCTTCTGATACCGCTCGAATATGCTCGACAGCGTCTCGCGGCTGACAGTCTTCACGCCCTCGGCGTCCTTCGCCCTGGCCTTGAGGTCAGCCACTTTCTTGTCCGTGGTCTTGAGCGACTGTTGGACGACCTTCCCGGTGTCCGGGTCCACGGCCTGGTAGTACCAAATTCCGTTTGACCGCATATACACACTCGACATTGGCGTTCCCCCTTCGCATGTTGCCGCACTGACACCGCACTGACAATACACCAAGAAAGACGCAATAATCAAGTAAAAACAACGCAAGGGGGGATTCGCACGTCTAATCCCCCTGGATGCTTCGAAATAGGCTTCGTTATTTGAGCGCTATCTTCTTGCCCGTCTTGCTCGACTCGTAGGCGGCCAACGCCACCTGCATCGCGGCGCGGCCCGCCGCCCCGTCCATGGTCAGCTTTTCTTTGCCCGTCACGACATCGAGCCACCGCGAAATTTCGATGTCCCATCCGCCGGTGGTCGGCTTCTTGTCGAGCATCTTCCATTGTGTGACGCTGTCGCGACCGGCGGACGCTTTGCCATCGCAGAGCTCAAGGCCGCGGTTGTAGTCGCAGATCAGGGAGCCTTCGGTGCCGTAGATTTCGATTCCCGAGAATCCCGGTTTGCTCGTCCACCCAACTTCGATGTAACCGAGAGCGCCGCTCTTGAACTCGAGCATCAGCAAGGCGTTGTCGTCTACTTCGATCTTCTTGATCAAGGTGGCGGCTTTGGCATACACGGAGGTGGCGGGCCCGAAAAGCCACAGGCACAGGTCGATGGCGTGAATGCCCATGTCCAGCATGACGCCGCCCGCCGACATGGCCGCTTTGTAGAACCACTTGCCCTTTGCCCAACCGGGATACGGGCCGCTGTGGGCGAACCGCACGCGGATCATAAAGGGCTTGCCCAATGCCTTCTTCGCAAGCATCTGCTTGCACAGCGCCGGGCCGGTGTACATGCGGTTCGTGAAGCCGATCATGAGCTTTCTGCGCGCCGCCGCCGCCGTCTCGACCATCTTGTCGCATTCTTTGAGGGTCATGGCCATGGGCTTTTCGCAAAGCACGTGGCAGCCTGCCTTCAACGCGTCCATGCTGGCGGAAGCATGAAACCGATTCGGCGAGCAAATACTGACGACGTCGAGGTCTTCTTTCGCGAGCATTTCGGCGTGGGTCGCGTACCCCTTTGCCTTGGGAAACAGTTTCAACACTTCCGGATGCCGGTCGACGGCGGGATCGGCAAACGCCACGAACTCGGCGCGCTTGTCTTTCGCATACCCTGGCATGTGACACGCTTGCGCAATCGCTCCGGCGCCAATCACACCGGCTCGGAGCGTTTTGGTCTTTGCTTTCATGGTACTACCTCCAATTCGTGAATGAGTGTGAAGTGTATCGGCGGAGGCGGCTGCGATCAAACGTGCAATGCGCCGAGGGAACGGTGAGGCTACACGGCTGATGGGATAGATGTGTTGCCAAGAGCATTTGGAGATGCGTATGCTTTCGGCTCCCAGGTCCAACACATGAAAGAGGAAATCCCATGCTTGTTCATTCCGTATATTTCTGGCTCAAGAGCGGCCAATCGGACGAGGAAATCGCGTCGTTTCGCGGCGGGCTGGAATCCCTCGTTGGGATAGACTCGGCGCGTGGCGTCTATGTCGGGACGCCTGCCGCCACGAATCGCCCCGTCATCGACCGGTCGTATACGTTCGCGTTGACGGTCTTGTTCGACGACATGGCAGGGCACGACGCCTACCAGGTCCATCCCCTTCACACGGAATTCCTGAAGACCTTTGGAAGCCGTTGGGAGCGCGTGGTGATCTACGACGCCGAATGACCGCGCACTACAAATGGGATAGCAGGCCAATCTGACCGCGATGGTATGAATCGTGGCTGGCCATAATAGCCAGTGTTTTCCCGTTGGTGGAGAAGAATGACCGCAGTCCCTCGGGCATGGCCCCCTTGAGGGGCAGGTCGAGGTCCTCGTCCGGTATCGAGGCAATGCCTTCGATGGCGGCGTCCATCACTCGGCTATACAGCGCGACGACTTCATCCCATTCGGGATAGTCTTCGGGCTTGTTCGTGATAGGGGTTCCTCCCGCAAAATCGGGGGCGAACGTGCGCCCATACCCTTTGGGAACGAGACTGCCCTTGCCCAGCATCCATTGGAGCGTGACGCTGTTGATCGTGCTGGTCAAGTGACCCACAAGCCACATCGGATGGGCTTTGCCTTCCCGCAACTGGACCAGCCGTTGTTCCGGCTTGACCTCTCCCGCTACTCGAAGCGTCTCGTTTCGGCAAAGCTTCAATTGCTGCCTGTAGACTTCGACCATCGGATTGCTCATCTCTGCATCCTCCTTTTCCATCTGATTCGGAATGGGGTTGTATGCGCGGACTCTATCGGTCATAATCCGCCCCCATTTTCAAGAAAGGTGACATCCAAATTGCGTAGGCGTGTGAGCGCATTATCCATCGAATTGCAGTCGCTTGTCGTGAATACGAACGGGCGCGAATTGCGGCTGGGGGACGTCCTCGCCATGTTTCCGCAGCGCAGCCACGCCTTGCTCATTGTGTTGCTGAGTTTCCCGTTGACGCTGCCCCTAAGCATTCCGTTCATTGCGGGTCCATTCGGGCTTGTTCTCGCATTTGTGGGCGTCTATCTCTTCATGGGTCGCACGCCCTGGCTACCTCGATTCCTGCGCGAAAGGCCCGTGTCGCATCACATGCTGGAACACAGCGTCGCCAGACTGCTGAGCCTCTTTCGATTTGTCGAACACCTGGTGCGGCCACGATTCCCTGCCGTGAGTTCAAGCACGGTCGCCATTCGATGCCACGCCGTCTATATCCTGGCGTTGGCACTGCTCCTGGCCTTGCCGGTGCCCCTGCCCGTGCCGTTCAGCAACACCGTCGTGGCCATTCCCATCTTCTTGTGCGGTCTTGGCCTGCTGGAAGAGGACGGACTACTGGTCCTGCTGGGCTACGCCGCGGTCGTGCCATGCGTCATTTACTACGGCGCCATTCTCTGGCTGGGCCAGGAAGGCGTCACCCGCCTCCTGGCATACCTTCATCTGGCGTCCACGACTTAGGCGTCGTCCTCGTCGATTGCCGTCTGGGTCACGAGGCACACTTCGTCCATGCTCATGCCGCGCGCGCGATTGATGCGATCCAGGCGTTTCTGGAACTGCCGCATCGCGTACTCGTTGAAAACCTCGCGTCCAATTCCGAACGGCGGCTCCTTGTAGTGGACATATGTCTCCTCGATCATCGCCAAGGTGAGGCCGAGTAACTCGTTCATCGTCTCTTCGACTACGTCCCACAGATCCGGATCTTCCGCCATCAAGCGCGAAATGAGATAGATGCCGTAGGCAATGTGGCGCGCCTCGTCTTGCTTGAGCAGGCCGATTCCGCGCCGGGTTCCGGGCATAACCTGAAGCTTGTCCAGCGACAAGAAATAGGCGTGGTAGCCGGTCTCGGCGATGATGCCTTCGACGACAAGGTTGTAGGTTGTCGAGGCGCGGGTGAGCGCGGCAGGGGAAGGATCGTCCCGGAGGCGATTCAACGCGGCCGGCAGCGCCTCGTAAAACAGCGCCCTATAGTTGGGGCCGTGGAAACGGCTGAGGTCGCCGGAATCCGGGGCGACTTCCGAAACCCAGCGATTGAAGAAATCCGTGTGTTTGGCTTCCTCAAACAGGAATGTCGTCAGGAAGAGTTCTTCTTCGAGACGGCCCTCCCGCGCGATGACGTCGATCAGCGGCAACAGATCGAGGGTGACGGCCTCCTCGCCAGCCTGGAACAGCGACGTGAGTTGCAGCATGGCGTGCTGCTGGATCTCGGTGAGGCGATGCCAGTCCTTGGCATCCTGCGTGAAATCAATGTCGGAAGGGTTCCAGATGCCCAAGCGCTTCGCCTTCTCGAAGAGCACCATAGGCGGCGTGTCGCGTCTCAGGGTGCGGCTTGTGGAAACAAAAGTCGTGTGCGTCATCCGAGCATACTCCTTCACATCGGTACCAGGCTAGCCTATCAGCGGGGCAGACCAAGCCCCGAGCGCGCCATTATGCACAGCGCACCGGTCGATCTCCACGTTCCACGCACGCGGAGTCCTCGGAATCCCCCTACAGACTACGCGGCGGCCGCGTTGGTTTTGAGGGATGTCGGAAATAGAAAGGGCCAGAGCGCTACCTTAACCGGGGTAACGCCCTGGCTCAAAAGGAGTTAGAGCGCTCGCGCCTAAAACTTCAGCACGGCCTCCACATCGATATAATCCGCGTCGGCATCGTCGGTACCCATGACCGAGGACAAGCCGTTGTCCGTGAAGAACGCCCCATCTTGCACGCCGTCGCCGCTGAACAGGTGCTGCCAGCACAGGCGAAAGCTGAGGTCTTCGCTGTAATTATACGTGATTCGGAGCGTGCTCAGGAGGCCGATGTCCCCGCTGCCTTCGTGGGTCCAGAAGCTCAGCGCAGGGGCGAGAGGCACGCGGAAATCGCCGAACGTCGCATACGCGGGCATGTCGAAAGGCTCGACGGCTCCGTAGTAAGCGAGCATGACATCCGCGGAGATGGTTTCGGTCGGCTGGAGCTCTACGCCGATGCGAGCCTGATAGGCATTAGACATGCTGCGCGGCCGGTCCCAAATTTCCGTGTAGCTATACGATGGGAACATACGATTGAAAGATACGCTGGCATCGGGCGTACGGGAAGAAATGAGCCACTCGAAGAAATCGACGTCGCGGTTGTCCTCGCCGCCGAAGTAAGCGCCGCCAGCATAGATGCGCCTGAGCCAGCAAAGCTCCATGGAATAGCCAACTTCGATATCGCCACCCCACGCGTCAAACTCCGCGCCATCGTCGCCATAGTTGAATCCAGCGGGACGGAATCGCGCGCCGACGGCATCGGCCTCGCCGAACTGGTATGCCAATTCGAGGTCGTAGTCCCAATTGCCGGCCTCGCCGAACAGGCGCGTGCCGACCGTGTGCAACTCGGTGGAATCATAGTCGTCGCGGCCAATGATGTCTTCGAGCCACTCCACGGGCGCGCTGAAGTTGGTGTCGTTGATCGACCGGGCGTCGCGAACAAACAGCCAATACCCGGAGATGCTAAGCGGCTTGAATGCCTTCAAGGTGGCATAGACGCCGTAAAAATTCACGTCGCCGTCCT
>JBAZRU010000248.1:8423-8940 GCA_041662805.1 Candidatus Hydrogenedentales bacterium
AGGCCCAAGCATCGACGTCCAGGAGGTCCGTCGCATAGGTTAAGCGGACTGCATCGAACGGCTGCGAACGCCCACTTGAAGCCGTCGGGCCGACGATCCAGCCTTTGCCGAATTCGAGCTTCTGGCGGCCCACGCGAAGTCGAAGGGGAGCCCCGAACATCTCGCCTGCTTCGATATAGGATTGAACGACCTCGACGTCATCGCCGGTCCGCGCACGGAAATCGGCGCCCGTAATGTAGTCGGAGCGAAAGTCTTCACCGAAAATATCGTACGACTCGAGTTCGATGTTGGCCGCGACGTAATTGGTCAGGTCGGCCTTGACGCTGAGCGTCGTCAGGATCTCCGTAAAATCCAGGTCGTTGCCCTTGTTGTCCCAATTGAATACGCTGACAACGCCGCGCTGGTCGCCAATGGGACGCCGCGGCAGAAAGTCCGCGGGAACACGAACTTCGCCGCGCGCGTCGTCCGCATACACGTTGTTCCAATGACGCCACCGAACGCGGATCTTTCCGCCGAC
>JBAZRU010000249.1:0-8933 GCA_041662805.1 Candidatus Hydrogenedentales bacterium
CAAGCGACTTCAGCCCATCCGTTCCGTTTCGCCCACACAAGCGACTTCGGCCCGTCAAGGGTTTCGGCAAGGGGCTGACTTTGAATCTGGACGCACGGAACGGATGGGCTGAAGTCGCCTGTGTGGGCGAAACGGCCGCCCAGCCTCCTGTTGTGCTGGGGCGAGTCGAGAACGTCGACGGGGAACGTGTGTCTATTCCTCTGCAAGAGAAAGCGCAATTCGGCGAGGAAGCCACGATGCACTTTCAGGTTCGGTTGCACCATGCCACGCTTTTCGGCATGAATCTCGAATAGGCGGATTGGGAAACGGAGGATTGGGCTATGAACTCGCGGAAGCCGCTATGGCCGGTATTGGCGATTCTCTTTCTGGTCACGGACATCTGTGCGGCGCAAGCGGTCGCAAGTGCGCGAATCAAACCTTCGACTGACAACCCACGCTACTGGGAATACAAGAGCAAGCCGGTTGTGCTGCTCGGCGGCTCGATAGAGGACAATCTGTTTCAGATTCCCGATCTCGCCGAGCACCTCGACCTGCTTGCGGCGGCTGGCGGGAACTACATCCGCAACACGATGAGTTCCCGGGACGAGGGCAATGTCTGGCCCTTCCACCAGCAAGAAGACGGCAAATACGACCTAGAACGGCTGAACGACGAGTACTTCGAGCGCATGGAGTCCCTCCTCCGCTTTACCCGCGAACGTGACATCATCGTACAAATTGAGGTGTGGGACCGTTTCGACTTCGCGATGAAGCCGTGGCTCTCCAATCCATATCGCCCCGCCAACAACGTGAATTACACGCCCGATGCGAGCCATCTCAAGAACGACTATCCGGACCATCCCGGAAACAACGCCAACCCATTTTTCCGCACGGTGCCGGCCTTGGACAACAACGAGGTCGTTCTGAAATTCCAGCAGGCGCAGGTAGACCGGCTCTTGGCGCTGTCGCTGCAATGCCCCAACGTGCTGTATTGCATGGACAACGAAACCAGCGCGGACGAGGCGTGGGGGGCCTATTGGAACGACTACATCAAGAAGAAAGCAGCCGCTTTGGGTGTGGACGTCTGCACGACGGAAATGTGGGACCCCTGGAACCTGAAGGACTCCATGCACCGGCGCACCCTGGACCACCCCGAGACGTACGCCTTTGTCGACGTGTCCCAGAATAACCACAACAAGGGCCAAGCCCATTGGGACAATCTGGCTTGGGCATGGGCGCACGTCTCCGCCAGCCCCCGCCCGCTGAATTGCGTGAAAGTCTACGGAGCAGACACGGGGAAGTACGGCACGGACCAAGATGGCCAGGAGCGCTTCTGGCGGGGCCTTGTGGGTGGCGCCGCCGGTGTGCGCTTCCATCGCCCGGACTCGGGTCTTGGTCTGAGCGAAATTGCCCAGGCGAGCATTCGGAGCGCGCGCATGCTGACCCAAGACTTCGACTTTTCGCGCGCCATCCCGGATGTGGAAAGCAAACTGCTGCGGGAGCGGGAACCCAACGAAGCCTATGTCTCGCGCATCGATACCGACCAGTACGTAGTATACTTCCCGAAGCAGGGCTCGGTTCTGCTTGATGCGTCCGGTAGTGCCGGACCGTTTACGCTCCGCTGGCTGGACATCGCAAAGAGCGAATGGCGTGAGCCGCAAGAGATTGCAAATAAAGAGCTTATTGCAATTGACACCCCCGCCGATGGCCCGTGGGCAGTTTTGGTCTTCGGATCCAAATAGGGACGGACGGGAATGTCCGCAACCCTCGCCAGGGTTTAATGCCGTGCTCCCTTCAGGATTGTTGCTCGGCGTTGACCGATTCGAATGGGCTGTGCTAGATTAAGCGGCCAGACCCCATGGGGAATGGCCTTGCCGGACTACTTGCACGGAGTCCGGCGCCCAGACCGTAGACCGAAGCGGGGGGTGATTCCGCTCGGAATGCGCGTTTGAGTCTGTCACAATGCCGCACCTGCGGCTGTGTATAAAGTGTTGGTTTACGACGCCTTGAGCGGCGGAACATGGTCGGTTGGGCTGGGCCTAATCATAACTGTCGAGGAGTATATACACCATGGCAGACTCGGTGGCAGGTTTCTTCGCGGAACTGTCCGGAAAAGTGGACCCGACGAAGATCGGGGGAATGAACGCCACATATCAGTTCGACATCCAAGGCGAGGCTGGCGGACAGTGGTTCGTCAAGATCGCCGACGGCAAAGCGGAAGTGACTCAGGGCGTGTCGGAATCCCCTAGCATTACGCTGACTGCGTCGGACGAGAATTGGCTCAAGATTGTCACCGGTCAACTTAGCGGCCAAACGGCGTTTCTGACGGGCAAGCTTAAGATCAAAGGCGATATGAGCCTTGCCATGAAGCTTCAAAGCGTTTTCGCACTCGGCTAAGACTTGCCGGCGGAGGAGTCGCAATGCAGCGATTCCTCCGCCGTTTCATGTATGCTCTTTGCATGCGACTTCTTCGCCATTCATGCGCTCTTTTAGCCGTAGTTCTTGCAGTATCGTGCGGGGGCCGTTCCCAAGACTCCGCGCTTCCTCCTCAGTCCGTCGAATCCCTTACCACCACCGACGGCTATCGAATCGCCTCCACCCTCTATCCTGCCAAGGCCGAACGCCCCGCTGGGCTAATCCTCATTCACATGCTCGGGTCCGACCGCTCCCAATGGGATGCCTTTGCCCGGCGCGCCCAGAGAGAAGGCTATGCCTCCATCGCCATCGACCTGCGCGGTCACGGAGATTCCCTTCCTCCGAGCGGTAGCGAGGTTTCCTACAAGTCTTTTGAAACCGCGGACTGGCTGGGCGCGCTTCAAGACATCGACGCAGCCAAAGCCGCTCTGCTGCAGCATGGCGCAGACCCCGAGAATCTGGCCGTCGTGGGCGCCAGTATCGGCGCGAATCTCGCCCTTCGATATGCCGTCGCCCATCAGGACATTCAGGCGGTGGTCATGCTCTCTCCGGGGCTCGACTACCGCGGCATCCAAACCGAGCCCGATGTGCTTGCGTACGGCAAACGGCCCTCCCTCATGCTGACCACCACCGGCGACTCCTATTCCGCAACCTCCTGCACGACACTGAAGGCATTGTCGCCGGGGTTCTGCGAGTTGCGCGAATACGGCGGGGCAACACACGGCACGGACATCCTCGATGCGGAACAAGCAAGTACGGACCAGATCTTCCTGTGGCTTTCCCACATCATCGGACCCGAGGCCGCTGCCGCGAACCGGGCGCAATCGCAGTAAGGCCCGGTCCTTTATTCGCCTGTATTTGGTAGCGACTGCTTCGCCGAAGCCGTCGCGCGTAAGTGATCGCCTTTGGGTTTACCTGAAGTCCTCGAGTGAATCGAAGTCTACGTTCACCTTGCGCCGCGTTCGGCGATCGCGTCGCTACTGAAGAGGCGCTCTCTCGCAGACTGCGGTGACCTCTGACGTTTCGGCGAAACGTCCCTACCCCGCGGCCTCTTCAACGCCATCGACGATCACGGTGTAGTAATGGTCTTGCTCCTGCACCTCGCCGCTGATCAAATAAGGCCCGTGGCTTGCCAGCAAATGCCCGAAGAGCTGATACACCTCCGGCCATAGAACGGCCTCGAAAACACCCGAAGGATCTTCCAGCGTCAGAAACTTCATGGCCCCGCGATCTTTGATGGGAGCGCGGCGCTCGGCGACGAGCCAGCCGATCAGCGTGACGCAATTGCCCGCATACTGGGCCAAGTCGCTGCTGAGAATAAGCGTCCGCTCGGTGAGCAAGGGCAGGTAATACTCAAGTGGATGCGTCGATGCGAGCAGCCCCAGGGTGGTCCATTCCCAGTCCGCGCGGCGCTTGCGCGAATAGTCGGCCTGTCGCGGCACGAGGACATGCACACCGGCGTCGGCAAACAACAGACCGGCCTCGGGCGCCGGGGTTTCACGAACGGACACGGCCGCGGGGGGATTGTCGCGGCCGGTGCGGTACTGGAACGACGAGACGTAGCGGTCCTTCGACGCGAGGGAATCGCGCACGCCCGTCATGCGCGGGTTCTCGCCGGTGAGCAGCCGCAACTCCCACAACAGGGCGGGGCGCGTCCGTCCGAAGGAATCGCACGCGCCACACTGAACCAGCACCTCGGCGTCGGCATAGCCGATACCGGTCCGCTGGATGAGATCGCCCAGACTGCCAAAGGGAGCCTCCTTGCGCCGCGCGAGAATGACCTCGACGGCCGTGTAGGAGAGGTTGCGGACTTCGACAAAGCCGACGCGGACGGCTTCGCCTTCGACGGTGTAGCCGAAACGGCTCCGGTTGACGTCGGGCGGGCATACCGGAACACCGAGGCGTTTGGCTTCTTCGAGATAGACCGCGGGATGGTAGTAGCCGCCGCGATTGGTCAACACGCTTGCGAGGAATTCGGCGGGATAGTGCGCCTTGAGATAGGTGCACTGATACGCGATTTCGCCGTAGGTGCAGGCGTGGGCCTTGCAGTAGGAGTACTTCGCGAAGTTGGCGATCAACCCCCAGATTTCTTCGGCCACCTCGCGGGACACGCCGTTGGCCACCGCCTTCTCGATAAACAGTTTCATGCTCTTGGCCATGACGATGGGGTGGCGCTTCTTGGTCATCGCGCGGCGCAACGCGTCGGCTTCGGCGAGGTCCATCCCCGCGATGACGCTCGCTACTTTCAGAATGTCCTCCTGATAGAGCATCACGCCGTAGGTGTCGCCCAGCACCTGCTCAAGCGAAGGATGCAGGTACGACGCCGGTTCCTTGCCGAGATGGCGGTCGATGAACCGCTTCTTCATGCCGCTTCCGGAAGGCCCCGGGCGCACCAACGAAAGGGTCTTGCTCAACATATCGGTGCTAGAGGCAAGCGTGTGGCGCAACAACGCGCGCATGGCCGGCGACTCGATTTGGAAGCATCCGATGCTCCGGCCCGCGCGGATGAGGTCGGCCGTGAGCGGATCGGGATCGGGCAGACGCTCGACGTCCACGCGAACGCCCCGGTTGTCCCAGACCTTCTGGACGGTCTCGTCGATGACGGTCAGCGAACGATGGCCAAGCAGATCCATTTTCACGAGCCCCAATTCCTCGATGGGCCCCATGTCGTACTGCGTGATGAGAATGCCCTTGGCCGCACGTTGCAGCGGCACAAAATCGGTGATTGTATGCGGCGCGATGACGAGCCCGCCGGAATGGATCGAAAGGTGGCGGGGAAAACCGTCGATGAACTCGCTCATCGCGATAATCGACTTGAGCGGTTCCTCGTCGATGCGCAGCCCCCTGCTTTCGGGAAGCTTCTTCACGACCGCCCGGATGTCGCCGGCGTGGTAGTGCGGCAGTTGCCCCGTCACGGCGTTGGCCTCTTCCTCGGGCATGCCGAAGGCCTTCGCGATTTCACGCACGGCTGACCGCGCCTGGAAGGTGTTGAACGTAGCGATCATCGCGACGCGCTCGGCCCCGTAGCGCTTGTACACATAGTCGATCACGTCGTCGCGACGCCGCCAGCAAATGTCCAGGTCGATATCGGGGCAATCGGTGCGCGAAAGGTTCAGAAATCGCTCGAAGTACAAATCGTATTTGAAGGGATCGGCACGGGTGATGCCGAGGGCGTACGCGACCAGGCTATTGGCCGCCGAGCCACGGCCCACGATGGGAATGTGCCGTTCGCGCGCATGCCGGACGATATCGGCCACGATCAGAAAATACGGCGCAAACCCAAGCCGGTGAATCACGTCGAGCTCGTAGTGCAGCCGTTGGGTCTGCTCGGGCTTCAAAGGATGATAGCGGGTTTTCAGGCCGTCGAAGGCGAGCTTCCACAGATACGAAAACGGGGTCTCGTTGTCGGGCAGTTCCATCTCGGGAAACCGGGGCGTGCCGAATTCGAGTTTGAGATCGCATTGCTCGACGACCCATTCGATGTTGTCGAGCGTCTCCGGCCAATCGCCGTAGAGCCGCTCCATCTCATCTGGCGATCGGAACCACGCCTCCGGCGGGGCCGTGTCGCCGGGGCGCAACGTGTCGACGGTGGCGTTCAGCCGGATGGCCGTGAGCACACGGTGAACCGCGAAATGGTCGCGGTCGAGAAAGTAAACCGGGGCCACCGCGACCGGGCGTAGCGCGTTCTCGTGGGCAAACTCGCGGACCCGCGCCGCGCGATAACGCGACCGGGCATCGCCGTAATGCGTCACCGCGACAAGCGGACGCACCCCGCGTTTGATCAGCTCCTTCGCCAACCCGAGGTCCGCCGTGAGCACGAACACGCTGTCGTCGAAGATCTGGTCCGCCACATCGAAATCCGGAGTCAAGTGATACGCCGTAACGATCCGGCAAAGCTGGGCGTACCCGCCGCGGTCCCGCGCGATAAGCACGGCCTCGCCCAGCATCGCCCCAAGTAACGGCTTGACCCCCGCCTCCACCGCCGCCCGGTAGAACGGAATGGCCCCGTACAGCCCGGCGGTATCCGTCAGCGCCAACGCGCGCAGGCCATGCTCCACCGCCCGCGCCACCAATGGGCGCACCCCCGCCGTGCCCTCCGTAAGGGAATGGGTGCTATGTACGTGTAAATGCGTCATTTGCAGATGGGGTGGATTTCGGTGCCTTTGTGTTCAACGCAACACTGAATAATAATTCAGTTTTATGAATTTTACCAGCCTTTTCTCGAAGGGAAGGAGGTAGGGCGGTTTCGCCGAAAGCGCCTCTTCGGGGCAAGGAGGTAAGGCGGTTTCGCCGAAAGCGCCTCCTCGCCCTTTCGCACGGCCTACGGTCACCCGCGGACGTTTCGGCGAAACGTCCCTACCCAAACCGGCGACCCCCTCGCCATTGGTTTCTCATCTCATACGACCGATCCGTCAGATCCGGCCGATCCGTCTTATGTCTTCCGTACCTCCTATTCCTTCGGGAAACGTGGCTTCCTCTGCCCCAACTGCGTACAATCGTCGCCAACGACAATCAGCCGGGCAGCAGGAGAATCGAATGGCGCGAACTGGGTACATCTTCCGCAAGGAAGGGTTGCTGCACGACACCAAGCATGGCCATCCCGAACGCATTGCCCGCCTGGAGGCAGTACGTGACGCGTTCGCCGCCGCGAAGCTGAATCCCCCGGAAATCGCCAGCGGACCGGCCTCGCGCAAGGACTTACTGCGCATCCACGCGGAAGACCACATCGCGACAATCGAGAAGACCTGCGCCGAAGACGGCGACTATCCGGACGCGGACACCACCATGGGGAAGGGTTCGTGGGACGCGGCGTTGACGGCGGCCGGGGCAGCCATCGGGGCATGCCGGGCAGTGGTGGACAAGGAAGTGGATAACGCTTTTGTCGCGGTGCGTCCGCCGGGGCATCACGCGGAGGCAGGCCGTGCGATGGGATTCTGTCTGTTCAACAACGTCGCGATTGCGGCGCGCTGGTTGCAGACCGAGGCGGGTATCAAGAAGGTCGCCATCCTGGATTGGGACGTGCACCACGGAAACGGCACGCAGAATTCCTTTTACGAGGACGACTCGGTCTACTACGCGAGCATTCACCAACACCCCTTGTTTCCCGGCACGGGGTTTCCCAGCGAACGAGGGAAAAACGACACCAACCTGAACGTGCAAATGTCGTGGGGCAACGGCCCAGGCGAGTGGATAGCCGCCATGGAAAAACACATCCTGCCGGAGTTCCAACGCTTCGACCCGGACTTCCTGCTCATCTCCTGCGGATTCGACGCGCATCGCTTGGACCCGCTCGCCTCGCAACGCTTGGATGCCGCGACCTTCGTGCATCTCACGGAGATGGTGAAGGGCATCGCCAACGGCAGGGTCGTGTCGGTATTGGAAGGCGGCTACCACCTCGAAGCGCTCAGCGAATCGGCCGTCGCTCATTTCAAGGCGCTCCAGGAGTAAAATACGCCGGCCCGAGACAAGGGCAGAACAACAGGGGATCGGGGGACGTGAACCAACTCGACCGGTACTTCGGAATTCGCGAAGCCGGGTCCACGGTGCGCCGCGAAATCGTTGGCGGACTGACCACCTTCGCGACGATGAGTTACATCATCTTCGTGCAACCCACAGTATTAAGCGCGGCGGGGATGCCGTTCGGGTCCGTGCTGATGGCAACGTGCCTGTCCTCGGCGTTCGCGTGTTTTCTCATGGGCCTGTACGCGCGCTACCCCTTCGCATTGGCCCCGGGCATGGGCGAAAACTTCTTCTTCGCGTTCACCGTGTGCTCGACGTTCCCCGGCGCGATGGGATTCTCGTGGCAGGCAGGTCTCGCCATCGTGCTGATATCGGGACTGCTCTTCGTGGCCATCTCAATCTTCGGCATTCGCGAAAAGCTGCTTGTCGTCTTGCCCAACTGCCTCAAAGACACCATCGGGCCCGCCATCGGGTTCTTCATTACGTTTATCGGACTACAATGGGGCGGCATCGTAAAGCTGAGTCCTACGACCATGGTCACGCTCGGCGATCTCACGGCCG
This sequence comes from Candidatus Hydrogenedentales bacterium, assembly GCA_041662805.1. Classification (GTDB taxonomy): domain Bacteria; phylum Hydrogenedentota; class Hydrogenedentia; order Hydrogenedentales; family SLHB01; genus JAIBAQ01. The sequence goes on from JBAZRU010000249.1 coordinate 8,413, forward strand.
GCGCCCCGCTTATCACGCTCGCGGGCGTTTTCCTCATCGCAACGCTCCTCGCCCTCAACGTTCGAGGGGCAATCCTCTTCGGCATCGCAACGACATGCGTGCTGGGATTCGTCTCGGGCGTCATGCCGCGTCCCGAAGGCACGTTCTCCCACTCGTTCGACACCTTCTTCAACCTCCGCTTCGACGAATTGCTGCAGCATTGGGACAAAGCCTTGATCGCCATCCTGCTGCTCTTCTTCATGGACCTCTTCGATACCGTGGGCACGCTCGTAGGCGTCGGACGCCAGGCCGGCTACATCGGGGAAGACGGCAGCCTGCCGCGCGCACGGCAAGCCTTCCTCTCCGACGCCATCGCCACGTGCGTGGGGGCGCTGTTCGGCACGTCCACCGTCACGAGCTACATCGAAAGCGCCGCAGGCGTGGCGACGGGCGCACGGACCGGGTTGGCGGCAGTGGTGACGGGCGTGTGCTTTCTCGCGGCAATTGCGTTCGCGCCGATTGTGCACTTCGTCGGCGTCGAC
>JBAZRU010000250.1:0-8922 GCA_041662805.1 Candidatus Hydrogenedentales bacterium
GCGGTGCCCTTGGTGATACTCGTACTCATCGTCAAGAGCCTATCCGGCGGAAAACGCACCGCGGGACTCCATGAAGACGAAGCGCGCATCATGCAGGAGATCTACCAGGGTCTGAGCCGCATGGAAGAGCGCATCGAGGCGCTCGAAACGCTTGTGCTGGATCCAAAAGACAGAGTGCGAGCGGAAGAATAGCCGAGTGAGACTCGGTCGATACGAAGTAAGACATCGACTTGAGAAGGAATGAACGCGATGGGATTGGGCAATGGCATTCTTGGTCTTGGCATAGGCGTGGAAGAGCTGGCGGTGATGATCCCGTTGGTGGCCATCACCGGAGGCATCTTTCTCGCGGCACTCAAGATCATTAAAGGAGGCGGCGGCAAGCGCGACCTCCGCGAAACGTCGGATGAGACGCGCCTGATTCAAGACATCTATCACGGCCTTATGAAAATGGAAGAGCGGGTCGAAGCCTTGGAAACCTTGCTCTTGGAGCGCGAGCGGAAAGGGAGCGTGCAGTGAGTCGCTATGAAGGACATCCGGGCAGTTGGCGTGAAATGCGGCGGAGAGCCCGCGATCTCAAACGCGAAGCGCGTTCCATGCGGCGCGCGTACCGGCGCGGTTACGGCAACGATGACGACACAGGAGGTTACGACATGCAATACCCCGCAAGCGGTTCAAAGACCCTCTACCGGTCTCGCTGTGGCGTGATCTTCGGTGTGTGCCGCGGAGTCGCCAACTACATTGATGCGCCCGTGTTCTGGGTGCGCGTGGCAACGGTCTTCGCGTGCTTCTTCACGGGAGTCTGGCCGATGATTGGCGCCTATGTTGTGGCAGCACTCTTGATCAAGCCCGAGCCGGTGATTCCGTTCCGCGAAGACAGCGATCAGGAATTCTACGATTCCTACGTGAACTCGCGCGGCATGGCCCTCCAGCGGTTGAAGCGCACCTTCGACAATCTCGAGCGCCGCATCCGCCGCATGGAAAACATCGTCACCGCGCGCGACTACGATTGGGAACAGCGCCTAAACGAAAAGTAGCACGGGGATTTTGGATTTTCGATTGAAGATGGACCCACTTCGAGTGCCCTTGGAACCCCAAGGGCATTCTTATTTCTGGGGAGACGTGACTCCCGTCAGGCATCGCCGAATGCGTTCCAGGCACGTGACTCCGCTGCGGAGTTGCGTCAGCGGGTCGAGCTTGCCGTAGCCGGCCTCCCAATGCGCCTGGCTTTCCGGCGTGGTGAAGCACGCATGGATTGTACGTGTCTCGGTGTCCGTTGCGATCCCCAACGCGCAATCCGACTGGAACCGGTCGCGGACCACTGCGGCAAATGCGCGCGCGGATTCCGTCCAGTTCGGTCCGGAAAACGCTCCAAACGGAAGCACCTCGGCCCCCGCGAAACACGCCGCGCCCTCCGCGGCGAGCCGTTGCGCAATGACGCCGCCGCTAAAGGTCTCGCCAACGGCGAGCGTCCATCCCCGATCTTCGAATAACTTCGCGACAACCCCTTCCAGCGTGTCGTCGTTCACGCCCATGATCAGCCCCGGCAGCCGCTCGCGAACCTTCGCTTCCACCTCTTCGATCATCCCGTTCGCTTCGACGACGCTCCCGGCCCGCGCCGTGATCCGGATGCGGACCCACTCCGGCGACGCAAGCACGCCGATGGTGGGGTTCTCCAGCGTGGCCATCAGGTCGCCCATGCGGTCGTCTACCCACGATTCCCCCATGCCGCAGACCTTCAACACGCGATAGTGCAAGACGCCGGTGATGCCATACTTCGCGCGCAGATACGGAATCACGCTGTCGGCGAGCATCGCTTTCAACTCGTGCGGCACGCCGGGCATGCACAGAATCTCGCCGCGCGCGTCGCCGCAAATGATCCCCGGCGCAGTCCCATTGGGATTGGGGATGATCGTCGCGCCCAACGGCGCCATGGCTTGCTTCTTGTTGTTCTCGGTGATCGGCCGGCGGATGAAGGCGAACCGCTTCTCCAACTCCTCGAGCAATTCCGGACGCGTCTCCAACGGTTGTCTGAACACATCCGACACCGCCTCGCGTGTCAAGTCGTCTTCCGTCGGTCCAAGCCCTCCGGACGTCAACACGACATCGGCCCGGTTCAGCGCGGCTTCAAGCACGTTCACAATGCGCCGGCGGTTATCGCCGACGGTGGTCTTCTGATACAGCCCGATGCCGTTTTCGGCAAGGACCTGGCCGATGTGCGTGGCATTCGTATCGACAATCTGCCCAAGCAATAGCTCGGTACCGATCATCACAATTTCTGCGTTCATGGTCTTCCTCGTGGGTGTGGCAATGGGCGACGCAGAGACTACCCCGAGGGGAAGAGGGATGCAAGTGGGAAGAGAGAAGTCAGAATTCAGAAGTCAGTAGTCAGAATGGGGAATTGGGAGTCGGAAGACCCAAAGACTATGGGACTTATGGGACCTATAGGACCTATAGGTAATATAAGTCATATAGGTAGTATGCGATCTCTGCCAGACCCCAGACCCCAAACCCCAGACCCCAAACCCCAGACCCTACACAAACCCCAGCCACTCCAGCCCCACCACCATCGCCGGGGCGATGGCGAGTGCGGGCAGGTAATCCGCCACGGGGATCCGCTTGATGTCCGCCAGGCCGAGGCCGATGGCCAGCACGAGAATGCCCCCCGTCGCGCCGAGTTCTATCACGGCGGGGTTATCCTCCGGCAAGCCGCCCGACAGCATCCCCGCGAAAAGCATGGCCGCGAGCGTGATGCCGCCCTGGTATCCGACCACCGCGACCACGCTCAGCAATACGCCCCAGCCCATGGCCGCCGAAAACGCCATCGCGGAGAAGCCGTCCATCAGGCTCTTTACTGCCAATAACTTGTAATCCCCGAACAGGCCGTCCTGAATCGATCCAAGCACGGCGAGCGGTCCGACACAGAACAGGACGCTGCTCGCGACGAAGGCCTCGGTCACCCGCGCCTGGGGGCTGCCATTGCGCGACACCTTCTGCTGCAACTTGTCGCCTACGGTGGACAAGTGCGCCTCGATGCCGAGCCAGTTACCGATGATTCCCCCCGCGAGAACGCTCAGGATGACAATGAGGAAATTCTGGGTGACGATGGCCATCTTCACGCCAAGCGCCATGGAACAAAGACCGAGCCCGGTCAGCACTGTCCTGCGCGCCGATTCCGAAAGCCGGTGTCCGAGCAGCAATCCGAGGGAGCCGCCGGCGAGTACCGTTGCGGCGTTGATGATCGTGCCTGTGCCTATCATAAAGGTGGGTTCCTACTGCGTGTGAGCAGGAAGAGTAGCAGATGGACGGCAGGAAAACGAGAAGGGCAGGGCCGAAGCCCTGCCCTTGAACTCTCGAATCAGAGTGCAGACTGCGCCTACATGGCGGACCCCAACTCTGTGATGACAAAGATCGTGTTCGCCGTGCGCGCATTCGCAGGCGGCTCGCCTTCCGGAGTGTATTTCAAGAAGGAAACGTGGCCGTCCATGTACAGCACGTTGCCGCCACCCGGGACGTGATTCATGGCTGACCCTCTCGAAGAAGCCGGATCCGAATTGACTATGTCGTAGTACACGATTATTTCAGACTGAGCCTTTGAGCTCGCCGCAGGATTGTTAATGTCCGAAATCATGAAGCGCTCGATTCCTTCGCGCAGTCGATAGAGCGTGGCGCCTCTTGCCGTTCCGAGCGGCGCGCCCAAATTTAAGTCGCTGTCAAGCTTCGCGCGCGCGGCCCCTGGGTCGGCTGGGAACCCGGAGGTCGTAGTGTTCAACGATTCTGCTGCCTGCAATTGCTGCATCGCCGTGATGTACTGACTGGAGACATCAACTCCGAGGAGATTGATGAACCGATCGTCGGTCGCCCCCAAACCGTCAATCAACCACCCTGTGTACAGGTAGCTGTCTTGAAGGTCATCGGTATAGCCTGCGTATGGGCAGCCTTCTTCCATCACTCTCAACTGGTCCGCCGCATCTGACCGATCCGGGGAAGATGGACAGACAAAGATGTTCCAATCCGTCACGTATTCCGGGTAAACCGACTGCGGATTCACCGATTGATCGGGAGTGTCGTCCGTGTTGCAGTTGGCCGTCTCGCCCGTCACGCCGTCCAAAATGTAGACAGCGCCGCCAGCCAATGGAGGGTATTTCTCCCCCCGTGACTCGTTGGAGTACATCTTCAGCACCAAGCCGATTTGCTTGAGATTGTTGGCGCAACTGGCACGGCGGGCCGCCTCCCGCGCACGGGCCAGAGCTGGCAACAGGATTGCAGCAAGAATTCCGATGATAGCAATAACAACGAGCAGTTCAATGAGCGTAAAGCCTTTACTTCTCGACATCGCTCTCTCTCCCTTTGTTTCCCCCGGACACGGAGGATCCACTCCCAAAATCCCAGAATCGACACTTACCTGCACTCACAATACATTCAGCAGAAATGCGGCTTTGGGAATCAAGCACTCTCGCCGCAGACCATAGTGTTACCTTAGCACTAATAGGCTAATTTGGCAAGGTTTGATTGAGGTAAGGGTGCGATTAGAATGTGATGAGCCGCCGCGTTGCGTTGACAAAACGACTGCGTTGCTGCACAATGCAGTAAGTCGAGTTTGGATAACATTATGTCTTCAGGTGTTCCAGCGCCGACAAATCAGAAGAATCGGGGGATAGCGTTCGGGAAGAATACAGGCATGGCACTGGTTGAAGTGCTGTTCGCTCTGGGTATTCTCGTCGTCACCCTTTCCTTTCTTGTAGGTTCGCTCATTTCGTTCAATCGCCTTGCCACGGTGACCGAACAGCGCGAGCGGGCGGCTGTTCGTATGTCTAGCTATCTGGACGGGCTGCGCCACACGGCCCCCGGGGAAATCGCGGCCGGATCGTTTCAACCAGCCCTTGCCCCGGAGAACGGCGAAGTATGGCAAGTACACTGCCAGACCGCCGATGGCAACTACCTGCCCATCCCAATTGACACATCCACCTTGTCCTCGCCTCTGACGGTACCTTTAACCGTACGCGTCACCGTGACTCGAAAGGACGTTCACGGCGTTCCAATTCAGCTTTCCTCGGGGGTGATATGCCAACAGTAGCGCCCATGGACCGCCGCGGATTCACGATGGTGGAACTCCTGATCGCGAGCACGTTGTTCGTGATTCTCATGGGCGTCGTCGCCCAACTGTATTTCAGCATGAACGGGGCGTCGAACGTGATGACCCGAAAGGTGGCCGCGCGGGACGAAGCCAGAAAAGCCATTCAGGCTATCTCGGACGAAGTGCGTCAAGCGGCCGCCGCGAGCGTTGCCAATGTGCCCGGCGAAACGCTGACCTACAAAATAGCGGTCGACGTGGACGGGAATGGTTCCGCCGTGGACGCGTCTGGCGCGATAGAACTGAGCGGGGCGCACACTCTGACGCGCGATTACGACGATGCCAACCAAGACGGCGTGCGCGAAACGCAGTTGATCCTCGTCACCGCCGAGGGGAGCGTGCGTGTTCTTGCGAATGCCCTGTTTCCCAACGAAGATCGTAACACCAACGGCACGCTTGATGCGGACGAAGATGCCAACGGCGATGGCGTCTTGAACCGCGGCCTGTGGTTCGAGTCGGCTCCGGGGGGCGTGCTCGTGACCGTGGAGACACGTTCAGGTACGAAGTTCGGGAATTCGGCTGCCGCGCGGTTGTCGGCATTCGTGGCCCCGAGGAACTGACCATGTATCAACGGCACCATACAGATTCTCTCGGCGCGGCGCTGGTTGTGGCGATGGTTTTCATTGTGTTTGCCAGCATCCTTACGAGCAGTGTCGCAACGGTGCTCATGTATAACCGGAATCACGTCGAAGCCTACCTCGATTCGGAGTTAAGTCTTCAGGGTGCGGAGTGGGCAGTTGCTCAAAACCGGATTGCCCTGGAGAGTGGACTCAGCGGAAACATCGGCGTCGACCAGTGGCAACGTCCCGCGGAGTGGAACGGGGCCACCGCGGCCCGCCTGCTGCCTGCGTTGGACGCGCCGGGCGTAGCGCCAGCGTCAACACCGGAACTTCCCGGCGTGCACTACGTCGCGGTCGTCGTGGATTGGGGCGCGGACGCCGTTGACAACGACAAGAATGGAACCGTGGACGACCCCGCGGAGGCGGGACGCTACAGTGTGTATGCGGTTGCGCAGCGGCACGCCGTGAAGCGCGCGATCGAAGTGGTGTTTCGCCGCGAGAGTTTGGTCGTGGATGCGGCCACTTCCCGCGCAATCGGACCCGTGCGAAGAGTATCGTGGCGCGGGCTGTGAAATGACAATAGACGGACGACATGATCGGACAGGTCTACGCGGGCAGTCGAGCGACTCGGGTCTCGATTCGCGGTGGCGAGGAAACTGAAGATGCCAGAATTCTCTTTCGAGGCGATGGACGCCGACGGAAACGTCCAGACAGGCAAAATCGAGGGCGAGTCTCCGCACTCGGTCGCGCTGCTCCTGAGCGAGCGAGGCCTTCGGGTCAACACCATCAAGCCAATTGGGAAGGTGGAGACCTCCGGCATCAAGGCCGTGAACCTGAGCTGGAAAGACGTGACGACCATCTCCGAGCAGTTGGAGATCTTCACACAAAGTCATTTGCCGTTGTCGAGCGCGATGGGGTTGCTGGCGAAAGACGTGCATTCGCCCAAACTCAAGGCTGTGCTGGAGGACGTTCACCAGCATCTCGAGATGGGCGAATCGCTCGATCAGGCTCTCAGCCGCCACTCCGAATCATTTCCGCCAGTTTTCCTAAGTTTGATCAAAGCCGGCGAACAAACCGGAAATCTCCCCGGCGTATTGAGCCACTTGTCGACCTATTCGAACCGGATGACGGACATCCGCAATTCGATGCGCGAAATGCTGGCCTATCCAATTTTCCTGCTGGTTGCGACGTTCTCCATCTTCGCGTTCCTCAGCGCCGTCGTAATCCCGCAGTACGCGGAGATATACGCGTCCGTCGGGAAGTTGGAGAGTCTGCCCCTGGCAACAAGACTCGCCCTGCACTTTGGTGAGTTTGTGCGCTGGGGAGGTCTCTTCGGGTTTGTCGCGAAAGTCGCCGTGATCGTCTTGGCCGTCCTTCTGACACGAGTCTTCCTGGCGCGGAAGCGAAACGAAGCCGGGGCCGTGGACATGTTCATCGAGCGGATGAAGATGGGATTCCCGGTGCTGGGCCCGGTCTATACGACCGCGCTGATCGCGCGCTTCTGCCGTACGCTTGGCTTGCTGCTGACCAACAAAGCCCAGGCCACCGAGAGTCTTATCCTGGCCGGTTCCACGGCGGGAGGCGGGGTTTTCCGCCAAGCCGGTTTGGATTCCGCGATGCTAGTCTCGAAGGGGGAGACGCTCTCTAGCGCCCTCAGCCAGACGCGCCTGTTCCGCCCCAGCTTCGTGTGGCTGCTGGGACAATCCGAACAACACGGCGACATGGCCGAATCCCTGTTGAATCTCGCGGACATCTGCGACCGAGAGGTGGCCCACTGGGCGCGATTGGCATCGGTCCTCATGGGTCCGCTCTTTGTCGCCTTGATTGCCCTGTTGGTGCTCTTCACCATCACGGCCGCCTTCTTGCCCGTGTTCAACCTGTCGAGTCTGGTCGCGTCGTAATGCGGCGCGCGGCATACGCATAGAAGGGCATTGGCACGATGTCGACACCGGCTTCAGTGAGTGACGCGACGGAAGTACGCGCGCGTTGGCGCGGCCCGAGCTACCTCTCCGACACGCGCCGCCAACAGGCATTGATCCTGGTGACCCGCCAATTGGCGCGATTGGTCAAAGCCAAGGCCCCGCTTGTGGAAGGGCTACTCGTGTGCGCGCTGGATTCTCCGAGCGTGCGCATTCGCGACCTGCTGCTCGCCATCCGGCAGAATCTGTCGGAAGGCGACACGCTCCACAGGGCCATGGAACGGCGCGGTCGCTTCTTCCCGAGATACTACGTGGACATGGTGCGAAGCGGGGAAGCGACTGGACGCGTCTACGAGTGCCTCTGCGAATTGGAAGAGGAACTGATTGCTTCCGGGAAGTTCTACACGCACTTCGTGAGTCACATTGTGTATGTCGGGGCCGTCTCCCTGTTCGGGATTGCCATGGCATGGGTCATGTGGCTTTGGACCTTGCCGCAGATCATGCTCATCGTATCCGAATTCGATGTTGAAGTTCCTTTGCCATTGCGCGTGCTTATCTTCTTGCGAGGATACCCTTTGGCAACCAACGGCATCCTGGCCGTATCCCTGCTGGCCGTGTTTGCCGTCGTCTTCTATTTTTGGTCGCGCGGATCGGAAGGAGTCGGCGGACGGTCGGCGAAGCAGCTTGGCTGGTTCGTGTTGAAAGTCCCCGGCCTCCGAAGCATTTTCATCAAACGCAATCTTGCCCACGTATCGGCCGTCTTGTTCCGGCTCCTGGGCGGCGGGGTCCCCCTTGACGCAGCCATGGAGACGGCCGCGGAATCGGGCATCAATCCGATATTCCAGAATGTGTTCATGCGTTTGGCTAAGCGCGTGAAAGAGGGCGACTCGCTAAAAGTCGCGGTCCAAGGCGAAGACTTGCTGCCCGTCTCGTACCGCGAGATGCTGGCTTTGGGCGAAAGCAGCGGGTATCTGGCGGACACGCTCGGGCGGCTGGCGCGCACCTATCGCCGGGAAGCCCTGCGAACGTCCAAGATACTTGTGGACGTGTGCGCCCCCTTCGTGCTTCTTGCCATGGCAGTCGGCATCGGCATCATCTACGGTAGCGTGTTCACCTGTTTCACGCAGTTGTCCGGATTCCACGCCCTCTAGATTCTGCCGCCGAGCAGCTCAGTCCGGCCTTTTCTCGACGGGCAACACCCGCTGCACTTCTTCCAGGGTCGTATCACCCGCAATGACCACCGCCAACGCGTCTTGCGTCAGCGTAGTCATCTTGTTCCGAACGGCAATTTCGTGGACATCCGTAGTCCGCC
>JBAZRU010000251.1:0-7676 GCA_041662805.1 Candidatus Hydrogenedentales bacterium
GATGTGGTCGGGCGCTACGAGGATGCGGACATCGCCGCGATCGCGCGCATATTCCAAGCAGGGCGCGACCACGCGCCTGTCGAAATCCTCTATGGCCTGTAGCTTCAAATCGAGCCGGCCTTCGTGGGCTGTCTCGTCCGGCGCTTCGACGTGAAGATATGCGAAGTCCACGCGCTCCAGCGCACCCAAGGCCGCCGCGACCTTCCCTTCGTAGTCGGTGTCGAGATAGGCGGTTGCGCCGGGGACCTTAAGGACCTCAAGTCCCGCGCAGACGCCGATGCCCTTCACGAGGTCTACCGCCGAGACGACAGCGCCGTCGATTCCGAACCGCTCGCGGAAGGACGGCATGCGCGGTGCCCGGCCTTGGCCCCACAGCCAGATGGAAGTGGCGGGAGGTTTTCCCGCGGCAATGCGGGCCTCGTTCACGGGGTGGCCTTTGAGCACTTCAGTGCTGCGCGCCATCAGGGCGCGGATGAATTCTCCCGCGGGGCCATTGGGCAGATACGGCGCGTATGCCTGATCGGAAATGTTATGCGGAGGCGTGCATTCGACGGTGGCGAGCGCATCTCCGGAGACCTTGCCTTCCTTAATGACAGCGATGTGCCTGTAGCTGACACCGGGGTTGAACGCGATGGGGAAGTCGGACATGGCGGCGTTGAGACTTGCTATAATCTCCGCGCCTTCGGGACTGCTGATGTGGCCGGACGTGAAGCTGCTCATCACCCCGTCTTTCAGCGTTACGAGGTTGCAGCGAAATGCAATGTCCTCCGGCCCGAGCCGGATGCCCTGTTGGGCCGCCTCGAATGGTGCCCGTCCGGTGAAGGCGGCGTGCGGGTCGTAGCCAAAGACGGAGAGGTTGCCGATGTCGCTTCCCGGAGGCAGGTCGTCTGGAATGGGTTTGAACAGGCCGCAGATGCCGGTACGCGCAACCTCGTCCATGGCGGGAGTCTTGGCCGCCTCAAGCGGCGTGCGCCCCCCCAACTCGGGAATCGGAAAGTCGGCCATGCCGTCTCCAAGAAGAACCAAGAACTTCACGTGCGGAACTCCGTAACTCGTTGGAATGATATGGTATAGTGGCCGAAGATAACATAGGGGTCGGGGCAAGTCAAGTGAAGAGCTCCGTGTCGAATCCCCAATTAGGGCGCAAATACTAGGAGTTGTGGTCTTGGGAGCTGAAGATACAAGTGAGTTTGAAGGACGGCTATTTGATCAACTTCGCGCGAAGGGAGTAGCCGTAGGGGAGCGCGAGTTGTCGCTGCTGCAATCGCATTGCGCCTTAGTTCGCGAGTGGAATGGCTTGTGTTCCCTCGTCTCGACAGGGGACGTGGTTGTGGTGTGGGAACGTCACGTTCTGGACTCGCTGAGGCTGGCTCTTTGCGTTGCCGGGCTTGGTCGAGGCACCGGGTCGCTACTGGATGTGGGGAGTGGTGGCGGGTTTCCAGGTATTGTACTTAAGGTGGTTTTTCCTGGGCTTTTCGTCACGTTGGTTGAGCGCTCGGAGAAGAAAGTTGGATTTCTCCGGCGCGTAGTTGGCACTCTTGGATTGGATGGGATAGATATTGTATGCGGGGAGTTTCCCAGGGCATCGGTAGGGGTTGAAGCTTCCATACTGACGGCCAGAGCCGTTGAGAATCCCAAGAAGATAGCGAAAGGGATTGTGAGCTGGCTGCGGGGTGATCGAGTATTCGTGTGTCAGACTAACGAAGTGGCCGGACTGTTTTCCGGATCGTTCCACGTGGAACGTGTCGACAAAAGGTTCCACGTGGAACATGTAAATGAAGACTGGCTTCCGCCGCACCATCAGCGCGGGTCACTTCATCTCATCAAAGCAGCCGAGTAGATTCCCGGTCCACCATACCACTCTGCAAACACCTCACCCCAATCCACCCCAAACAGTGACCCCGCCGAAACCACCACCCCGCACGCATGGCCGTACTTCGCACGCGCCTGTCCTTTCCCTCTCCACGCGAAAGACCCGACACAAGATCGAGCCAACACCCCTCCCGACAAAACCCCTATCCCATCCCAACGAAGGTCTTACCTAGAAACATAAACCATCCTTAGGTCGTGCCTCAAAGACTATCGACTACCACCTATTGACCGCCCCGGGATGGCAAACTTCCTACCCAACCTCAGCATAAGCACCCGGTGGAAAACACGACCTGGGCCTGATTACCCCCGTCACACCATATACAGTAGGCCCGGTATGTAGTGTCCGGCACTCTCGAATCCCTAGAGCCCCTCCCCTCCACTCACCGATTCGGACTAAGCTTCCGTTCATCGAGGATAGGCGTGTCTTTGGGCAACGGAATCCGATTCAAATCGACGACCTCACCGTCCACGTAGAGCGTGAGTTGGACTCGGGCCTGATGAGCGGGCAGGATGAAATCCCCATCCGCCCCGTTGTCTTCCCAAACCACCCATTTCCCATCCGCCTTCCTCTTCACGACTCGTTCCGCCAAGACTCCCTTGTCCAGCACAGCGCTATCCGACCAGGGCGCGATGAGCCGGTACTCTCCGTTCGGCTGCAGCTCATACTTAGCAATCTCGGGAACGGGGCAGACAATCCACACTTGCGGCCGGTCGCGGACAACCGCTGGATCATTCACATCCGTTTTCGGCGCGTCAGGGGTCCTCAGACACAGCGGCGCTCCAGCACTCTTGAGCTTGAGCAAAACGGGCCAAACAGCCTCGAATTCCTCACGCGTTCGAAACGTGATGATGTAGTACTGCGTCCACACATCAAATCCATACGAAATGCTCGAAGCCTGTTCGCGGAACGGCTCCAGCTCCTTGGGCCAGTTCTCGGGCCACTCTCCGCGCTCAGTCTCCACGCCTCGGGCAGAAGCAACCTCCCTCCCCAACAGCGCAGCAGCGATTGCAAGCGCAGCTAGCCACACCCGTCCTCGGCGATTTTGCCTCACGACAATCCCTCCCCTTCGTCCAGACTCCTCTTTCCCCAGCGTTCCTTATGCATTTCGCGAGGAACAAGAGTGCAGGAAGTCTTGCATATGTACGTGGACCACCGGCTCAGGTCTCCCCGCCTTCCTAGTCTTCTCTGTTTCTACTTATATCCCTACGCAATTCCCCCTCCTCTGTCTCAATCCGGCTATCCCTTCAACCCGGTCAACGTAACGCCTTGAATGAAGGTGCGCTGCGCAGAAAAGAACAGAAGGATAACCGGAAGCGTCATCAAAACGGACGCCGACATCATCAGCCCGAAGCTAAACGCGCCCCCTTGCAGCGCCTGCAATGCGAACAGTCCCAGACTCAACGGAAACAGACGTTGGTCCGTGAGGTACACGAGCGGCCCCATGAAATCGTTCCACACCGAAAGGAACGTGAAGATCCCAATAGTCGCCAACGCCGGCTTGATGAGCGGCAACACGATGCTGCGATAGATCCTGAAATACCCGCACCCGTCGATCTTCGCGCTGTCCTCCAAGTCCCGCGGAATGCCCAGCATGAATTGCCGCAGAAGGAAAATGTTGAATGCTCCCCCAAAGAACGACGTCACCCACAGCGGCTTGAGCGTGTTGTACCAACCCAGTTCCTTAAACACGAGAAAGAGAGGAATCATCGTAACCTGGGGAGGAATCATGATGGTCGCGAGAACCAAGTAGAAGCACACATCCCGCCCCGGCCAGCGCAGCCTCGCAAAAGCAAAGGCCACAAGGGAAGACCCCACCACTTGCCCAATGACATTCAGCACCACGAGAACCACGCTGTTCCGAAAGTACTGCCCAATCGGCGCAATCCGCAGCGCCTTCCGGTAATTGTCCGTGTACTTATTCAACACCGCCAAAACGTGCGGAGCATACCGATACTCGACCGTCACACGTGCCTTTCCGGGTTCAGAAAATTCGGAAGCGCCAGCGGCCTTCAACCGCAGCCAAGTCTTCATTTTGATGGACGCATCATCCTCGCTCTCAACCTGCCACGTCGTATCCTGCCAAAGGTCCGTGCCCGCAAACGCGGATTGCGCACTCACGTACTTCCGCCCCTCAAGTTCCACCGTTGCCGAGATGCTGTGCCACGAGCGGTCGCAGTGATTGCTGACAACCACCTTCTTCAACTTCTCGAGCGCAATCCCTATCGGCAGAATCGTCTCCACACGAAACGACCCTCTTCCGTGGAACGAGTACCGTATCTCCTGCGCTGGCCGATCAAGCCCCTCCGGACGGTCCACAATCTCCGCGTCCCCCTCAACGACCCGCCACTGAAACCTGCCCCCGGCCGTCGGCTTCTCAATCGACAGGTCCCACCCGTAGAAGACGACATCCGCCAACGCCACGCGCCGGTAGACCGTGTCAAACACCTCCCGGGCCAATTCCGGAGTGACGCTGTCAACAAACCACACGGCGGCCTCGCTGTCCGTTTCTGTAAACAGGCTCTCCGGAGCCCGCTTCAAAAGGCGCGCAAATACAGCGTCAGCCCACTCGCTATTCGACAAAAATGGTTCGTAGAACTCCGGAAACTCCCCCCTGTACCCTTGAATCGCTTCGCTAATTGCATCGCGAACCGGTTCTGCAAGCCTTTTCCAGTCCTCCCCATCGACCATCGCGGGCTTGGACGGCCGCTCCCGCACACCCATGTACGGCGATTCGACAACTCCCGTTGGAATCTGGGGGAACCACTTGGGGGGATACAGCTCGTCGTTCACTTTTGAACTGGTGCTCAGCAACCATACGAAGGGGGCGGCGAACAAGATTGAACCAAGCAACAGCACAAAATGCGAAAACAGCCATCCTACCGTCTTCCCGATGCCCCTTCTCTTACTCATTGCTCGACTCATAGTGGACCCAGCGACGGCTCAGCCGGATCTGCCACACAGTCAACAAAAGCACGATAGCGAACAAAATCCACGCCATTGCGGACGCATACCCCATCTTCATGTAGCGAAATGCGTTGTTAAACAGCGCATAGACGTAGAATAGCGTCGAGTCTAGCGGGCCTCCGCGCGTCATAATATAGGCTTGCGTGAAGACCTGAAACGTCCCGATGAGCCCCATGATCAGGTTGAACAGAATGTACGGGCTCAGCATCGGAATCGTCACATGCCGGAATCTCAGCAGCGGCCCGGCACCGTCCAGCTCTGCCGCTTCGTACAAGTGTTGGGGAATCCCCTTCAATCCCGCCAGCCAGATAATCATGCTCCCACCAGCACCCCACACGATCATGATGATAAGGGCAGGCTTGGACCATGCTTCATCCTGCAACCACTTGATGTTCGGCACGCCGAACTGCCCAAGAACGCTGTTCAGCACCCCCTCTTGCGGGTTAAAGATCCATAGCCAAAGGATCGAGGCCGCCACAGCCGGCATCACCGCAGGCAAGTAGAAGATCGTCCGGTATACCCCCATTCCCCGGACTTCCCGGCTCAACAGCATGGCGATGCCCAACCCCACCACCATTCCCACCGGAACGCTCAGCCCCATATACACCGTGTTCCACAACGACTTATAGAAGAGCGGGTCGTTGGTAACCAGGTTCACGTAGTTCGCAAAACCCACGAACTTCGGTGGATTGAACACATCGTACTGACTGAAGCTCATGACCAGCGAAAAGAAAATGGGTCCTCCCCCGAAAACCGCAAACCCAATGAACCATGGCGAGGCAAACAGATAGCCAGCGTAGAATTCCTTCCGAAAATAACCCGCTGCCTTCGACCTGCGCCCAAAGAAAACGTATAAACCGGCCGTCCCCACCAGCAGCAAACCCAGGTACCCCAAAACCACAGGGCGGAAATCGAACTCCGGATACTCTACTGGATGATACAGCCGATCCAACTCCCTCTGGACCAGCGCCGCACTCTCGTCCAATGCGCGTTGCGCATTCCCGCGCACATCCTCCGCGAGATACTTCTTGTAGATCCCGTTCTCCATGGCCCGCACCTGCTCGTTCCAGAGGATCTGCCCCACGGGAGTAACCGGCCGAAATCGCGAGGTCTCCATGGACTCCGCAAACACGCGCACCGCGTCCTTGTACTTCGCCCCGATTCCGGGGTCGCTGTACACGTACTCGTTCATGGCCCACTCATTGATATCCCGCCGCGCGCTCATGCTCGGGATGAAGACGTTGCCGCCCGCGTTTGCGATCTGTTTGCCCGCATCCGCCTTGATCTTGAACGCCTGCTGCGATTCCATGAACCGGATGAATTCCCACGCCTCCCGAGGATGCTTGCACCCCTTGGGAATCACGAAAGCAAATCCTCCGCACCAACCCACGCGCTCGTTCCCTTCCGACGCGGGCGCGAGCGCCACCCCAAAACGAAGGTCCCTCCGCGTGTTGGCAATCGTGGTGACGTACCAGTTCCCGTCTATCTTCATCGCGATCTTGCCGGACATGAACGGATCGAGGTCGGCGGTCATGCCGCTCGTCTGAAACGCCAAGACCTTGGTGGTTCCCCCTTGGATATCGTAGAGGCCGGTAACATAGCTTAGCGCTTCCGCAACCAGAGGCGAGTTCAGGGTACAGGTACGGCCGTCCGCACTCAGAAAACTCCCTCCGTTCAGCCACGCATAGATGTACAGCCAGGAGTTTCCGAAATTGGGGCTGTGAGGCAGAAAGCCGATCCGCACCAAATCTCCGCCGGGCTTCTCCGCGGTCAGGATACGGCAGGCTTCCCTAAGTTGCGTCCACGTGCGCGGCGGACCAACCTTGCCCGGGTCCGAGGGGTCCACGCAACCGGCGGCTATCAGCTCCTCACTAAACTTGTCCAGAACGTCCAGATTATAGAAGAGCGCCCGGTTGTCGCAGGAATCGGGAACACCGTAGAGCACCCCCTCATAGCTCGCCTCTTCCCAGCACGCCGGGTAGAACTGTTCCTTTCGCAGCGTAAACGGGTCTTTCGGCCGAACGCGCAGATCTTCCTCTATGAATTCCTGCAGAGGGAGAAATGCCTTCCGCAGCGCCCACTCCCCGATGGCAAACCGGTCGAACCACACCACATCCGGAGGGTCCCCACCGGCAATCGCGCACAACAGCCGCTGGGAATCGGCCGTGCGGTCGATGCTCCCGCTTTGCCCCATGACTACTTTGATCCGGGGTTTCCCGTCGCTGCCGTCATGCAGGACTTCGAAGGCCTGGATCAAATCCAACGACGATAGAACGTCATTCTGATCGAAATTGTCATTGCCCCAATAATAGAGAGTAACCGTCTCCGGCTCGGCGAAAGAACTGGCGCAAAGAATACTGACGGTGGCAAAAACGCCTGAACACCGAAGCCAGTATTTCACTAGCCGGCCCTCTCCGCGCGCTTGCCGCCAATCCCTGCCTACGCGCCGTCCCGATTGCCAATAGGTAGGTGAATTCGCATCAAACCATAGTCTCCAAGACCAAATCAATCCTCGAAGCGCTCTTCATCGAGCCGAATGTCCAGTGGGCCCGTTTTGGCCATAGGGATCGCTTTCGAGAAACTCCTGCTGGTCTACTGGCGTGAACTCCGCCATTGCCTTCCAGTTGAACTTCTCATCAAAAGGATCCAGCGCTTTCTGCGGGTCGAAGATTTCGGGGTTCACCGGGAGCGCATTGTACGGCTCCGCGTTTGCGGGCTCGGGCGTAAACGAATCGCTCAAGTCCGAAGCGAACCCGTCGTACTGGTTCAACGCTGGCAGCCCCAAGATGAGGAACATCGTCTTCAGAATGCTCCCCATGCTTGCGTGCGTGTGAGAAAT
>JBAZRU010000251.1:7686-8871 GCA_041662805.1 Candidatus Hydrogenedentales bacterium
GCGTCTACCGTATCCCGATACCCTTGCGCATCGTCTTCCGTGACGAAAATGGCCGTCTCCTTCCAGAATGGGCTATGACTGATCAATTCCACCAGACGCCCCAGCGCCAAGTCATTGTCGCTCATATAAGACCCCCAGAACGGATATCCATCCTCAGGCCGTTCTCCGGCCCCGTGGTCATTCGGCAGCATCATGGTGATCACTTGAGGAAACGGCTCTTTCCCGGAAAGCCACCGGTCGCGGAATTCCTCTTCGAAACGATCCAGCCGAAACTGGTCGGGGATGTTTGTGTTATACGTCGCAAACTCGCGCGACGTGTTTTCGTAGAGCGGCTGGGGCATGGGGTAATTGATCGGAAGCCGGATTCCGGTGTCTCGATACTCTTGCTCTTCGTCCTGAGGTTTGAACTCAAACCCAAGTCCGTAGTTTCTGAAGCGTATCTTACCGCGGTCGAAGTGCTCCCAAATCGCCCCGCCTTCGTTGTACTCTTCCGGATAGATCGCCCCCGAAGAACCCACAAAAAGGTGGTTTCCTGGCCCATTGCCCTTAGCCGACTCCCCTATCCGTACTTCCATAAACTCATTCGGGTACGTGCCAACTAGCCAACGGTGCCCGTCTATCGAATGGTCCGAGTCGCAATAAAAATTGTCCCCGATGGAAAACCGCTTCGCGAGGGCAACATGGTTGGGCATCAACACCACGTCTTTGACTGTTCTCGTGTTCTCTTTGTTCGAAACCTCGATCGGGCGTCCAAGACGGCACAACTCGGCATCTCCTCGTCCGCCGGGCATCGCGCCAAACACCTCGTCGTACGTTCTATTCTCTTTAGTCACGTAGATAACGTGTTTGATCGGGCTCCGCCACGCCTTGGGCGTCTGCGGCACCGGGTGTCCCTCCGCCCGAGTGTCGTCCTTCCGCGGCACCACGCTGACGTTGTTAGAAACAACCTTGGCGGTCAACGCGTCAAGCTCTTCTTGCGACTCCGGTACGGAGACGATGTTGATGTATCCCCGCATCAACGCACCGATCCCGGTCGGGTCCTCGGGCTTATGGTTTGGTCCGGCATTCGGACCCGAACCAACCCCCTTCGCGCACGCCACATACAGCCGCTTGCCGTCGGGAGACACGGCCAGTTTGCTTGGAAACCATGCCGTCGGGATATGCCCAAGTACCTTGCGGTCCGAA
>JBAZRU010000252.1:0-8868 GCA_041662805.1 Candidatus Hydrogenedentales bacterium
CATATTCATCTTCAGAGAGGAGAAAGCCCGAGCCGCCAAAATCCACACCCTTGAACGCGCGAGCGGTATTTGCTGTCAATTTTACAATTCTCTCCGCTTTTGTACCGTTAAGACAGACTTGGCGAAGATCTGGTCCAATACCCTCCACTTGTATGCCGTCAAGACTACAAGTTTCTGCTTGACCATGTTTTGAAACATGAACGATTGAAACTCGCACACCGGCCTGCCCTGGCCACCTGAAATCGGTAATTGCCGCATAGATGGAGTTTCCCTGCGATACAATATAGTCAAGACCGCCGGACCGGGTGTCTGTCTCTGAAATGGAGTTGGTTGTCACAAGTCCAAAGCACCCTCGCGGACGCATAACCTGTAAGGCGCGGCGAAGGAAATAGACGACAAAATCCGCATTGCCATTTGATGCCGGATTTGTTGTAGATAGCCAACTACAATACGTGCCTCCGAATACGCTGGATATGCGGTTACCCCAGAGAAACGGAGGGTTTCCAACAATAGCATCAAAACCTGGTGCATCTCGGTTGAACACCTCGTGGAACTCGATTTCCCAATGAAAAGGAGTTACCCCTTGCGTCTCTGTCAGAGTGTCCACGGCGACAAGCAGTCTCTTGAGCGCCTCGGCGTCCGTCTTCTCTATCCACTTTCCAAACTCGCGGGCCAATTCGCCCCGCGCCTGCTCGCGTTTGTTGTTCTTGGTTTCCGAGAAGAAGGCGGCGATGCAGATGTTTCCCGCCAAGCGCACCGGTTGTAGGGCGTCATCGGCGAGCTTGAGCCGTTGCGTCTTGACGGCGGGCAACATGAAGTCGCCCCCATCGGTAATCTCTCGGCGGGCCTTGGTCGCTGACGCGATTCGGCTTGTGAGGAACTGGACGACCGAGGGAAGCTGAGGTGCTTGTCCCCAATTGAACGCAGAAATCTGTTTCCGGGTGAGGCCCACGAGCGAATCGCCACACCGCAGGGCGTGGTCCACGAAGGTGAAGGCATGGTCCTTCGCAAGCGTAGCAAGCCAGAGCGAGAGTTTGGCGAGGTCTACGGCCATGGGATTCTTGTCCACGCCATAGAGACACCGTTGCGCGACGAGACGGCGGGCGAGCAGGACCTCATCCTCATCGGGCGGAATCGCAGGCACGCAATCGTGGTTGTGCCACGCCTTGACGAGTTCATCCGCAAGTTGGCGGTCTGCTTCCACGAGGAATGCGCCCGATCCCATGGCCGGGTCGCAGACCTTGAGGTCGAGAATCTGCTCCGGCGTGGGCTTGTCGCCCAATTGCTCCAGCACGGGCCGCAGCGTCGTGCGGACAATCGGTTCCGTGAGCGAGCGCGGGGTGTAGTGGGACCCTGAACGGCGGCGCTCGTCGCTAGGCTGGAGCACCATTGCTCCGGGGGTAACAATGCGCGGCGACGTAGACGACACCCTCTTGCCCAAGCGGAGGGCTGCTTCGAGATCCTCCACTGACTTTGCCGCTTGCAACGCCTTGAGCGCCTCGCCCGTAACCGTTTGGTCGGCGATGTCCTTGACCCACTTAGCGCGATTGGCGGGCTTCTCTTCGAGCAACGCGTCGAGATTGATGGTGTAGGGCGCACCGTGAGGTTTCGTGGGTTTGAGCGCAATCGAGCGGCCTTGCGCGACCTCCAGCGTGAAGCCCATGACAGTCTCGTATACAGAGCCAATCTGCTCGACGTCCAGCGTGCGGTAGGAGATGCGTTCGCCATCGAGGATGAGCAGGTCCCGCAACACACGGAAGACCACGCCGTCGGATACCATCGGCGGCTCGACGATTTCATGGATTTGGCGCACGCTGCCGTAAGGGCGTCCTTCGAGGAAAGGATAGCGGTCGGGATTGAACAAGTGGCCCTGACGCGGCGGCAGCTTGAACGTGTTGCCGTGGCTGGCCCCGTCGTGAATGAGCCGGAACAGGGCAAGCAGTTGCGCCCACGCGCCGTATCGTTGGTCCATGGTGTCCGGGAAGCGGCTGGCATCGGACCGGAGCCGCTCGAAGAGGCCGTTGATGGAGTAGTGATTGCCGTAGACCGAATCGGCGGGCATGAGGCCACGGTCTTCGGCGTACAACACGAACACGAGCCGGAGCAATACATTCAGCAGGCCCGCGTAGACGTGGTTGGGTTCTTCCCGCAGGACAAGGCGCAGCAATTCCCCGCGCTTGAGGTCGTCTGCGGCCTGGAACCCGCGCAGGAGTTCGTACAGGGCGTTCAGGACCTGTTCGGCGAGCTGTGTCGAAACGAGGTTCTGATACTTGCGGCTTTCGGAGAGGAGATAGGGGAGACGCTGCTTTCGGGGCAACGTGAACAGTCGTTCGGCGGAGAGGAGCATGTGAAGCGCGGCAAAGATGGGCCTGCCGTCCACCTGGGCCATGGCTTGCACGGGGAAGGTGAGAAAGCCGGAAGTCTCGCCGCGCGGGGCGTACACAAGGCGCAGGTGCGTGCCGTTGAACAAAAGCCCGATGGGCACCTTGGTCTCGCGTAGGAGGCGCTCCAGCTTTGCTTGTGGGCTGGCCTGCCACCTATGGTCATCTGTTTCCAGCACGTCATCGAGGTCTGCGCCTGTGGAAACGGTCTGCACCAGCATGAGCCAGGGATTCGCTTGGGCGTCGTCCGGTTCGATCTCCTTGACCGCGTAGGCGGGCCGCAGGGTCTCGCCGTATTCCGTCAGGACGACTTCAAGCGAATCCAGAGAGCCGTCGTTGATGAGGTCTGCCGATTGCCACTCGAACACTCTCTGCAAAAGGCCGGAGAGGTCCGTGACGGCAAGGGCAGTGTCCTCGCCTCCGTTAATGGTTACGGACTCGACGCATTCCAGGAACCGCTGATGCTCCGGGATGATGTTCTTGTTGACATAGGCTTGCGCGGCCAGCAATGCGGGCGGGGACACGACCAAACCAACCGGCTGGACGTATCCGAGCCACTCTTGATGCGCAATCAACTCAGGGTCTTTAGCCATGACTTACCCCGTCACCGGCCAGAGGTAGACCAATCCCACCGGCTCTATGCGTTGCGCCTTAACCTCATACAACGCGCGGATTCGGTCAGGCTCACGCTTCAGTTCGTGTTCCAGTGCGGTCAAGCGCTTCTCCCAATGGCGTTGGTTGGATTGAAGCTGGCGTTGCTCATCGGTATCGAAGTCGAGAGCCAACTGGGGGTCGTCATACTTGGTCTTGGTCTTCTGGATTTGTTCGCGCTGGCGCACCAGAATTTCACGCATGTCATCGGCCTCGACTCGTCCGCGTTCCGCCAGTTTCTTTCGGACTTCCTCGGCAAACTCATTGCCGCGCTTCTCCAAGTGCGGGAGAAGTTCGGTGATATCGCCCGGCGCAGCGTTCTGCAATTGACTGAGGACCGTTTCCGCCATGGGGCGTTTACCCTTCAGCAGGGCTTCCTCCAGCAAATTCATCGTGACGGCCTCGCCGCGTTCGCCGTAGGGGTCCAGCGGCTTCTTGCGTTGGGTCGGGTCAATCCAACGCGCCGCGATGGGGAGGAGTTCCTCGTGAAGACGCGCGGCCCCCGGACCGTAGAGACAGAGCCGACCGATGAGCACCACGCGCGGAATCGCGTCGTTGCTCTGGGAGAAGCAGGCGCGGGACAAGTCGTGATGCACGAAGCCTTGGGCCGAGAAGCGCCCGAGCAGCCTCCGGACAACGCGGTGCTCAAGATGGAGATGAACCACGTCTTCCGTGACGATATCGGGCGGATCGAAGACTACAGGACGAATGGGGGACTTGCGCCGCCATTCCCAAGGGGCTTGGTCCTTCTCACGCGGCGCGCGGAGCGTATCCATGGTGTCCGCCCAAGTGGGGTCTGCCCCTGCCCTCTGGTCCAAAGCGGGAAACGCATAGGATTCAGGCAGTCCATCATGCTCTCCGCCGTTAACACTCTTGAGTGCGGCTGCCCCCATGAGTTCCAGGGAGCAGGAGATGGCCGAGCGGAAGTGGTCGTTGTTCAAGCCTATCCAGCGCTGCGATTCTTCAAGCCGGTTTCTCAGTTGGTCAATCTGCTCTCGCAGGGCTTGTTGACGTTCGCGGGCTTCTTCGAGTTCCTCCGCGACGGTCTGCTTCGTTTCTGCTTCGAGGTCGGCTTCCTCGATTTCGCGTTCCAACTTGGCGACTTCTGCATGGCGGATACCCAAACGCAGACTCTCGGCCAAGCGACCTTCCACCACGGGCGAGAGACTTCCCAACTCCTTCTTGATTGTCACCGTCTTATTGACGAGGACCTGGAGAATGCGGTCTTCCGGGCGCTGCCGGTACACGAAGTAGTGACAGAAGACTTCCGGGCGCGGCTGAAGTTTGCGGTCGATGCGCCCGTTGCGTTGCTCCATGCGACTCGGATTCCACGGGACGTCGAAGTGGAACATGTTCCAGCATTGACACTGGAGATTGATGCCTTCGCGCGCCGCGTCGGTGGCGACAAGGATGCGCAGGGGCGTCTTTCGCGGGTCCTCGTTGAACGCGCGCTTTATTTCTTCGCGCTTGGCGGGCGGCGTGGGTCCATGGAAGACCTCTATACGTTCGCGGGCGCGTTCGGTGCCTTCAATCGCTGCGGAGAGCTGTTGGACGATATACCGCTTTGTGTCGTCGTATTCCGTAAAGATGATGATGCGCACGTCGCCCCAGGGAGAGGGTGCGCCCAATGGGTGCGACATGCCCAACTCCGGAATGCCAGGACACATATGCACTCGAATCCAATCAACCAACTTGCGGACTTTTGCATCGGGCAGACCGCGCGCGGCGTCTGCGATGTGGGCCATCTCTTCCAGAAGCTTCTGCTCGCGTGCGAACAGCTTCTTGGCGGTGTCGCTGACAATGGAACCAGCGGTTGCACGGCTCGCCGCTTCAATCTGGGCCTCTTCTTCGGCCAAGAGATCCTCTTCGGAAAGCGCGGCGCGGTCATCGTCGTTGCCGATGCCTTCGCCCAAGAGGTCCAGCGTCCCGGCACGCGACTCGTGGTCGGGCGAAGGAGACTGAGACTCTTTCCATTGGCGCAACACCGTGTTGCGATGTACCCGCAAGGTGCGTGCGAATGCTTCTACAGAGGACAACAAGCGTTGCTGAAGCCCTGAGATAAGCAGACTGGCTGCGGCTTGCTTCCTCTTGGACTCCCCTTTGAGGCGCTCACTGCGCACGTTTCGGTATTCGTCGAGCAGTCGAGACAGAGCGATTTCCGGCTCAAACTCCGGCAAGCCGTCTATGTCAATTTGTACCGGAATTCGTTTGGGGAAACCGCCGGCCACTTCGCGGAGGTCATCCTTCAGACGGCGCACCATGACTTGCTGCAAACTCTTCTTGCTCCGAACGGGAACGCCACGGCAGAAACGTTGGGGGTCCAGAATCTCCAGCAAGGCGGAGAAACTGTTCGAGTGACCGTTGTGGGGCGTCGCAGACAGGAACAGGCGGTGTTCAAAGCGCGGAGACAAGTCACGAATGGCACGCGTCAACTTCGAGTCGATTGCGTAGCGTGCGCCGCTGGCAGGGGCGGCGTTGTGCGCTTCATCGAGAATCATCATGGCCCCGGCGCGGAAGTCTCCAAGCCAATCACGGAGGGGACCGGCATAGGCCTCATCAATCAGCAGACGTTGCGACACCAGGAATCGGGTGTGCGTCGTCCAAGGATTCACGCTGTACCCGCGCTCCTGCCTGACACGCGCCATGTAGGCTTTGTCGAGGACCTCGAAGGTTAGGCCAAAACGGGCCTCTAGCTCGTCCTGCCACTGAAGGAGGACCGAAGGTGGGCTCACTACGACAATGTCGCGTATGCGCTTGCGGAGAAGCATCTCCTGCATGATGAGACCGGCCTCGATGGTCTTACCCAAGCCTACGTCGTCGGCAATGAAGAGGTTGACGCGCGGTAACACAAGCGCCTTGCGCAACGGCTCCAACTGGTAGGCATGTAGCTGGATGCCCGCGCGAAAGGGTGCTTGGAACAAACGGGGATTGGTCGCGGTGACGCAGTTCCAACGCATTGCGTGCAGGTAGGCGGAGAAGAGACGGGGCGGATCGAAGCCCTTTGCCGCGAGCGTGTGCCACGATTCGCCTGACAGAATCTCCGGGTCCAGTTCCTTTTCCCAGAGTACTTCGAGGGGCTGGCCCTGTGCGTCATCATCAAGGCACGCCATCCGGACGAGAGAGGAGTCCCCGCTGGTCTTGGTTGTGACGACATCCTCGACGAGGTATCGCCTCATGCGAACTCGAACAATCTGTCCTGGATTCGGCGGGGGAGAAATCATGCTCATTACAGAGAAGCCCACTCCTTCGTCTTGCACAATGTGACGGAACGATTGATACTGCTTCTGACTCGGGTCTGAATGCTCCTGAGGCTACGAACACGCCGCTTCAGGCAGTAGGTGACAGCAAGCTGCTTGTCCATCCCCTGGCCACACGGTCGAATCCCCTGCCTACTATTCTGGATCTTGGAGCAAACATATTCAACTCTCCTTTCCGACAAATTTGATGGGCAGGAAAGGAGCAATCGTGGAACCGAAAAAATGAGTGCACGTACCGAGCGTGACAAAGGGGAAATGGCAAAGTTGTCGGAGTCCACCTCCGCATTCCACACCATCCCCTTGCCAAGGAGGCAGTTAGTGGTGAGCTCAGCGGCACCCCTGAACATGAACCACGTTGCTCACGGGCGGACAGTCGTTGGCCGTATCAATTGCTACACTTCACGCCGCGAGTTCCACCTCCTGCTCTCCAATTCCTCCTTAGTAATAGGGCCTAATTTCAGAAAAAGTGGCTTGCAGTCCGGGGGTGTTGAACGACTGTGCTACACCAGTGGAACAAGCTTCAAATTTTGGCGCGGCACGAAACGGGACCAGATGTGTGTATCTCTCGGAGTGTTACCCCCCTTGCCACCCCCCTATGCCCACCGCAGTCGAACTCGGCGTAATAGTGTGTCTTATCCGAAGGGGGCGTGGAACAAAGGCTAGTCGCTGACACGCGAACTGACACCTTCGATTTGTCTTATGCATAACAACTTCTATTGCAGTGTGTTACAGCAACTAGGTGATACTTGTAGGAAGAGTATCGCTCGTGACGACGAGACAACGACTGGCTCGGGCCGAGAAGCTGGTGCTTACTTGCTCGGCAGGCTCTTGTTGCCTGAAGCACGGCAATATCGGTTATCGCATGCCGTGGCATCATGATTGAGTTACTGTCTTGAAGTTGCAAAGCCTCCTATCACTTGCTCTGAAATGAGCGCGGAGACTTGCAAGATATGGCATGAGGCCTTAAGGTCGCAGGAAAGAACAGTAGTAGGCGTGCATTGTTGATTACTTCAAGAGAGGGTGCAGCACGGTGACCCGACTCGCGTTTGATATAGCCCCGGGGGAATTGGCTACGTTTGAATGTCCAATTGTGATGGACGCGTCGCGGCTCTTTCGACCACAACTTCCGGTTCGTGATACGTGGCAGAAAATTCAGAAATTTCCCTTATATATAGAGCGCCATTATCCTGGCGGGGCATGTAATCGTTTCCCTCGGACCAAACCAGTCGGGTTGGCGGGGGCGTGGACCGTCACTGGGATGCGGTAGGAATTCCGCGGGACGTCGAGGTGCCGAAGGCGGTGATACTCGGCAGACTCGTACTCGCCCTCGGCGTCTTCGTTGAAGTCTTCGACCTCCTGTGCCGAGCTTATCAAGCGATACCAGGGATAGAGCTTGTTCCATTCCTTGAGGTCGTCCTTGTCGACCATGTCGGGGCACCCCTGGGTGCGCCAGCCGTGGGCGTTGATAGTCGCGACGGCAGGTTTTGGGGAGTTTCGTTCCTGAGCGCACCTTGCGGCGGCGCGTGTGTATGAGAAGATTAGTATTGGGCAGAACGTGTCGCTAAGACAGGCGTCGGTCAGTGCCAGCCATTTCTGAACCTGCTCCTTGACCCACCGTGTCTTGCCGGTGCCAGGGGGTAAGGACCCTGTGCTCCCTCTTGCAATCTGTCAATAGTTTACTCTCGGTCAGATGGTTGTGCTCGGCGTCTCGGATACACTTGGATACACTACTTGGCGAAGAAGTGTATTCGCGTATATATATATAGAGGCCAATGGGTTACCCTTTCTAAGGGTACACTTCTTTCGAAGTACTGTACCCGTCGTAAAATATAGTTACTAAATGACTTACTAATATAATCTGTCTCATGGGTACACTGCATGACACTCTGTTTTCGAAAAAGGAGGCGAGGTGCACCCTTTTTGCAGAGAAGTGCACCCTGTTGACAAAGCAGTGTACCCATTGCACCTAAACCATTGGCGTGCAATGGTCGTGCGGGTACACTACATTGGAAGATAGTGTACCCGCCTGCGCCTAAACCCTTTGCGCGCAATGGTTGGCCTGGTGCATTACTTTTTTATGTAGTGTACTCGCCAGTATGCCAAACGTCTCCACCCACTCAATTATCCACTTGACCACGCCCGCACTTGCAGCCGTTCGTCGTTGAAGCGCCTCTTAATTAGGACGGGCACCATGCCGAGTCTCGCAAGGCGTTTGGATAGTTCAGGGCGGGTGATTGTCGTGCCGCGATGTACCCGGACGTGCATTAGCATTGCGTCGATTCGGTAGTACCGCCGTCCCTCGAAGTCAAACGCACAGATGGCATTATCGGTTTGAATCTTCGCTAGCCACTCAACGCTGTCTGCCTTCCTGGCGTTCCGGCCAAGGGCATCCAGCCATGCCAGCGTCTCGTCCTCCTCGGATTCCGTTTCGACGACCTCGGCGACGTCGAGCAGGGTCTGCGCGATGCCTTCCCAAACGGGCTTGACGTTGGCCGAGGTCGTCGAAACGGAATCCGAGGAGGACGAGACGCTGGCATGGCTGGATGCCCTTGGCCGGAACGCCAGGAAGGCAGACAGCG
>JBAZRU010000253.1:0-8848 GCA_041662805.1 Candidatus Hydrogenedentales bacterium
TCATGGGCGGGTGCAGGCGTGGGAACCGTGGAACGAAGGAAACGCTAGCAACTTCGGCGGCTATACGCTGGACGAGTTATGCACCATCCAGAAGGCGGCGTATCTGGGCTTCAAGGCCGGGGACCCCGATCTGACGGTTTGTTGGAATCCCTTGGGGGGGATAAACATCGAAACGCAAACGCGGAGCATCCTGCAGAACGAGACGTGGCCGTATTACGACGTGTACAGCATTCATTCCTACGATTGGCCCCACGGGTATGAGCAGTATTGGGCCCACGCGCGTGAAGCGGCGTGCGGCAAACCCCTCTGGGTGACGGAATGCGACCGGGGCATGCAGGCCGACCCCGATTCCGCGATGGGCGACTTCACCCCGGAGAACGACCGGCGGAAAGCGGAGTTGATCGTTCAATCGTACGTGCGCAGCCTCTTCGCTGGGTCGAGCCGGCATTTCCATTTCATCCTTGGCCATTACACGGAAGGGGATAACCGGACCCAATTCGGATTGCTGCGGCGCGACCACACGCCGCGTCCGGGTTATGTAGCCTTGGCGGCGCTGGGGCGGATCCTCGCGGGCGGGGTGTGCCTTGGGCGGCATGAGATTGAAAGGCAACCGAACATTCACTTCTATGCCTTCCGCGCACAGCCTCAAGGGCAGCCCAAAGACGTGCTGGTGGCGTGGACGGAGCGCGAGGGCGATTGGCCCGACCGCGGGAAAGAGCGCGCGCCGTGGCCAATCGCGGAACCGCTGAATATTGAAGCGGCCTACGATTACTTGGGCCGCCCACTGAAAGCAGCAGCGCCCGAGGAGTTGCGTCCCGATGCGGTCTTTCTTGTCTTGCCCGAGGGTGCGTTGGAGAAGCTTGTGTGGCGCACGGTCCGACCGGGCAACCCGCGCCCCGGTGTGGCTTCGCCCGTCGTGCTTCAGTTTGATGTGCCTGGGACACCGCCCGTTCAGCGCACGATCGAGTGGAGTCCGGAAGCTGCCTACGAATTCGCGCCTGGAATGGTCCTCGACGCCACCCTCACGGTGTACAACCTCGGGGAGGCGTCCGTGAAGGGGACGGTCGCTCTGGAATCGATACCGAGTGGCTGGCAAGCCGGGACTGCGAACTGGGAATTGGCACTGGAGCCCATGGCGCAACAGACCCTTCCTGTGCGCCTCACGATCGCGGAAGACGCCTCGACTAGCGACGTTTGGCTGAACTTTCGCGGGGCGTTTGGAGAGGCTGGTCGGCCCTTCCTCGCGGTATGGAACCGGAAGCCTGCGGAGAAATAGGCGCGGCGAGTTGCGTCTCCGGACCAGGAGCGGGGGAGTGGAGACGCCACCTCCGATTCAGTTGAGTGCAGCGGCTATCGCTTCGCTATCGGGCTGCGCCAGAAGAATGAACTCCGTCGGAGCACCTGAGGCCGACCAGACTGCGGCCGGCACTGCGTAGGTCTCTTTCTGCGCGGCCGCATCGAGCGCGGTCCCATCGCCGCGCACGCCCCCGGCAATGACGACGCGGCGGGGCGCGATGAGGGATACCAGATGGGCGACGTCGCCGAGTGCGGGGAGCATCCCCGGGGCGACAATGCCGAGCCGCTGATTGCGGTAGGGCGTTTCCGTCACGAAGCTCGCCAGCGTGTTGACTGCCACGGCGGCGGTGATACGCACATCGAGCGCTGCCGCGCACAAGGCGACCATTCCTGCCGGTCCCCGTCCGACAACGGCGAGTCCGGCTGGCGTGTGTCCCGCGGTCTCCACGAGCGCGTCGATGGTGCGCCGCACATCGTGGGTCCATTGGCCGAGCAAAGGCCGGCCTATCCATAATGCCCACTCAGCCGTGTTGTGATCCGGCGCGCCGCCGACCGTGTCGTTGGGCCACGCCAAGGCGCCGGTCGCGCGGAGATCGAGCGTAATGACTTCCCAGCCCGCGTCGCGCAACGCTGCCGCCTCGCCGCTCTTTTCCGCTGCCTGCTGGCTATCGAGGTCGAGCAGGAGCGCCACCCGTGACGCGGTGAACGTTGCGCCATGCGCGTCGAGATCGATGCCCGGCTCGGAACGGAAGTGCATGACCCGCGAAGCGTCTCCAGCCGCAGGCTCGACGCGAACGTCGAGCGCGCTCACGGGCGGGAATCCGCCGAGCACCTCGTTCGCTAACCGTTCACACAGCTTGGTCCGGTCGCGGTGCAACGCCTCGATATATGCCGGCGTGTTCTTTTCCGCGAGCAGGCGGCGCGCTTCCGTCGCGGCGAATTGCGGCAGCGTCACCCAGTCCGTTGGGCGCGAATCGCCCGGGAAACAGCGGAGGTCCTCTGGCGGCTCGGTCACGATGGGCGCTTCCGGCACGGGGGCGCCGTCGCCGGTAGCGGTCAGGAAGCGCGCCATCCATCCGTACATTGCTTCGCGCATGGGCTGGCTATAGTCATGCCCCGACTCGAACGTCGTGTGGCGCAGGTGGTCTGCCGCTTCATACAACGCGAAGATCGGCGCGGCCTCGTCGATGGATTTCCGCGCCTCCTCGACGGAGAACTGCGTTGCGTCGCGCGTGGCGTTGATGATGAGCAACCCGCGAGGAGCGGTGAGCCCAAGGACGCCGCTCTCCTCCGTCGTGTTGAGGATGCCCGGCACGACTTCGCACAGGCAGCAGGCCGCGCCAAGATACGCCCGGTAGTTCCCGACCGAGCAGACCGGCACAGCCGCGCGCAACCGCTCGTCCCACGCCCCGGCATACATCGTCTGATTCCCGCCGCCGCTGGCGCCGGTGATGCCAATCCGCGCGGGATCCACTTCAGGGCGTGTGGCCAGATAGTCGAGCGCGCGCCCATTCTCATAGACCTGCAACCCGGAAAGCGGCAGGCCGACTGGATACAAGGTGGCTGCGGTCATCTCTCCGTGGTACTCGCCGAGTTCCTTGCCGATGGCACGTTCTCCCGCGCCAAAGGCATCCACAACCAGCACGAAGTAGCCCTGCTTCACCGCACCGATGCACCGTGCCTGTACCACGGGGTCCTGTTTGGCGCCGGGCCAGTGCCCGTGCACCTGGAGAATGGCGGGCCTCGGGCCGGGCTGTTGCGGCACATAGGCGTTTGCTGTCATCCACACGCCCGGCAGGGTTTGAAAGACCAGCTTCTCCACGCGATAGCCTTGGCGTTCAAACGTCCCTATCAAGCGCGGCTCAAGCGGCGGAGGCGCGGGCCAGTTTCCCCATGCCCGCGCGAGCGCCGCGCGAATCTCCGCCCGCCGTGCAGTCCATTCGTCAATCGTCGACACGGCCGGGTACGTAGCTTTGCGCGCGTTCGCCTGCTGACGGACGAATTCGAGGTAGGCGTTCGCGGGCTCTGCGGCGGTCGCCGTCCCGAGGAGGACGAGCGCAACGGTGAAGGCAAGTGTGGGCACACAGCGCGCAAAGGTCGCAGAAACCGTGGGTGTGCAAAGTCGTAACCTGATGGTTGTGCTTGAAGGTGCGGCGGTTGGCCCTGGGATGCGCATGTCTTGACCTCGACTAGAGTAATCCGCGATTCATCGTATGGACTCGTTCGCTATCATGAGGGTACTGCGGGCGGTTAATCAACGGGACTTCCAGCCAAGCCCCAGCAGCGTGCGGGATTATCGGGGCAAGCGTTGCCGAAAGGCCGAATCTGTGGTAAACTCATCTAGAAAGTTGCGGAAAAGCAGTATAACGCGGAGGTGCGCCGCGCATGGGTCTTCAAATCAATAGTAATTTGGGCGGTCTTAACGCCTTGCGGCAACTTCAGAAGTCCGCATCCTTGTTGAATCGGGGGCTGGAGCAACAGAGTTCCGGGCTGCGTATCAATCGTGCCGCGGATGATGCCGCGGGTTTGGCGATAGCCGAGCGATTCCGGTCCGAAGTACTCCAATACTCGCAAGAAGTTGAGAATCTCCAGAGCGGGGTTAGCGTGACGCAGACTGCGGACGCTGCATTGAGCACCCAGTCGGATGCCACTCAGCGGTTGCGTGAGCTGGCACTGCAATCGGCCAACGGCACGCTGAACGACGACCAGCGCGCCGCAATCAATGCCGAGGCTCAACAGCTCTTGGCGCAGATTGACGAGACCGCGCAGAATACCGAATTCAACGGAACCCAATTGCTGAATGGTTCGCAGACGTCGGTTTCGTTGGGGGCTGGGGGCTCTCAGGTGAACCTGAGTTCGTCAACCTCGAATGCCTTGGGTATCAATGGGTTGGACTTGAGTACGCAGGCTGGCGCTCAGAACGCACTTGGCGCAATCGATACAGCGCTGAGCCGTATCGACCAGAACCGGTCGAACCTAGGCGCGCAAGAGAACCGATTCGAACGGGCTATCGAAGTGCGTGAGACGGGCATTCAGAATAGCACGGAATCGGAATCGCGCATTCGCGACTTGGACTACGCGCGGCAGACCATCGAACAGACGCGCAATCAGATCCTGCTTCAAGGTGGCTTGAGCGCCTTGGCGCAGACCAAGATCCCAGCCCAGACAGCCGCCCGTTTGCTGGGTGGTTAGAATCAGCCTTATTACAAGTATGCTCTTAGCGTGCTTGTCAGAAGGCTGTATGGTGACGAGGCGCCCCTTTCACCGCGCAAGGGTGAGGGGGGTCTTCGTTTTACTTGGATTCGAGTTCGCTGCCCTTGCTCATCCAGAACCATGTCTCGTCTCGCGACAAGTGGCGCGGAAGCCGGTTCGGATAACCAAGTAGCTTGGCCAGTTCGCCGTAGGTATTGCGCGTGCACGCGCTGAGTGTATCCAGTTCGGAAAGACCTCCCAGCGCGTCGCTGAGCCAAGCCATCTCCGCCGAAAAATCGGGATACGCATCGAGGTCGGGCCACACCGCGTGCGTGGCCGGGTCCAGCACGGAACAATCGAAACCGGGATCGAGCGCGTGCATGACCTGCTTTAGAACATGCGCGTCTCCGTCGTACTCCCAGCCGACACGGGTGTTCGCGTCGACGATTTCCAGGTCAGCATTGATTCCCGATAGCGACTGTTCCATTTGGCGCTCCAATAGCGCCGCAAGTTCGCGTTCTTTTCTGGCCTTGCGCAACACGTGAGCGCGAAGCGTATCGATCCGCCTGTTGGGCGCGAAAGAGGCCAGCAGCTTTTCTGCCTCCTCGAAATCGCCTTGGGCGACACGAAGATAGACATACGGCTCCAGGCATCGATCTAGATCGCGTGGATGTGCCAGCAGAAACTCGTTGAGAAGCCGCTCCGCTGCTTCCAATTCGCCCAATTGCACGAGCAGTTCACCCAGCCTTCGAACGACCTCGTAGCCTTGGTTCGAACCGGGTACGCGCAGCGCCTTCTCAAGCTGACGCCTCTCTTCTACAAACTCCTCCGCGCAGTGGAAGAACGAGGCCAGCGCCAAGTGAAACGAATACGGGCTGGCATCCTGGTTCTCGCGTAAATTGCGCAGACGAACAGCGCGATGGTACCCGTCCAGGAGCGTCAGCGACCTATCCTGATCGGCGATTTGCGCCGGCGTCGGTTCGACCTTTTCCCGAGACCTAAATGTCCCGCCAAGCGTCCTCTCATAGACGAACAACAACCGTTCGCGCACTTCTTCGAACGTCTGCCAACGGTCAGCGGGGTCTTTCTCAAGGCACCGCATGATGATCCGGTCCAGTTCCTGAGGGCACTCGACCACGCGCTCGCGCAAGGGCACTGGCGGTTCGCTCTGGTGGAATCGGCGCATGGCCAGCAAATGTTCGATTGGCGTGTCGGTACGGATGGTGAACAGGCGTTGTCCGCTGATGGCCTCGTAGAAACAGCAGCCAAAGGCATAGATGTCCGCCACTTGGCTGACGCCGCTTGCCTCCACAAACTGTTCCGGAGCCATATAGGCAGGCGTCCCGAACGCTGCGCCGACCTGAGTCAAATCCTTACCGCCTTCCACCTCGAAGATGCAATCCAGCTTGATATCCTCGGCGATATGGCACCGCACCAAGCCGAAGTCCGTAATCTTCAGCGTGCCGTCCGCGGCGATCAGCAGGTTCTCCGGCTTCAAATCGCGATGCACCAAGCCCGGCACCAGTTTCGTCGCATGTATCATCCCGTCGCAGCACTGAATGGCCAGGTCAAGAGCGGTGTGCATGGAAAAGGTGTCTTGTCGCAAATAGTCCGCGAGCGACAACGTGCCGTTCGCATCCGACTCGACGTATTCCATAAACAAGTAGGGGCACGCTTCCACAATGTCGATGAAATAGGCGTGAACAATATTCGGGTGAAACCCGGTCAGTATCCACGTACGCGCCTCGCGCAGGAATCGCTCGATCAAGGATAGGTTCTGCGAGAATTGGTGTTGGAAAGTCTTCGCGGCGAACCGTGCGCCTTCCGCTTCCAGGACATAGACTATCCCCATACCGCTGACGCCGGGGCCTCCGCGCACGTCGAGCACGCTGTACCGCTCATCAAGCAGGTTGCCCACCTTCAGGCAATTCTCGGCCGGTGGCGACTTGTCGCTCAGAACTGTCGATTGGGCGTACGTGGGAAGCTGGGTGGTGAGCGGCAGAGTCGCCGCGAATTGTGGGTTATCGAATCTGAATTGTTCAGCCATGGCTTTCAACAAAAGTTATCTTCGTGTTCAACGGCGCGGCGCCCTAAGCGGTCACCCCACCCTGGTGTCTTGCCCGATCATGCTCTCCGAACGGACTATGCACCCGCACGCAGCGCCTCGATTGCTTCGTCGCAGCTCGGAAAGATCCGGTACCGTCTGGACAGATTGGTGATCTCGAAGACCTCGGAGACAAAGGGATTGAGACCACATAAGGCCATCTGGCCATTCCCTTTTTCGAGCGACTTGGATAGCATAATCACGACACGCAAACCGCCGCTGCTGATGTATTCTACTCCCGAGAGGTCGACCACGACACGCGCGACGCCATCTTGCGCAAGCTTCTTGAACACGCCTTCCGCTTCCGGAGCCGATGCCGCATCGAAACGGCCCTGCAAAGACACCACCGTGACGTCGCCTACAATATGTTGGGCAATTTCCATAAGTGTATCCAGATTAGACCATCGCAAGCCAAGTGTAGACTACCGGCATCGCCGGATACCACCCTCCGTCCCGCGTGCGGCCATCCTTGGTTTGACGCGTGGCGAGAAGGTTGAGTTTCGCTACCCCCTCGGATATAATTGGTTTTCGCCAATAGCATTTGGGGATGTAGCTCAGTTGGGAGAGCGCTTGTCTGGCAGACAAGAGGTCGACGGTTCGATTCCGTTCATCTCCACCATTAAGTACAGCCGCCGCAAAGATTTAAGAAAATGAATCCTTGCGGCGTCTTTTTTTGCGAGGAGTCCGTGTCTATCGCGACATGGACTTTGGCTTAGCCTTGAGCGATAAGCTTGGGCTAAATGACCGAGCGCGCTGCACAATCCTTTTGCGCTTGTCATGCTGCAAATCGCACACGGCCCGTATCTGCGGAAACAGTACTGCCTGACGCCTCTTTGGAGGCTTCCACCCTTCTCAAGAGATGACCGTGCTGCAGGTCGTCGGTCAGAAATGTTGTTGACTGCATCGCATGAGCAAGCTAGAGTCATTGGGAAGCGAGCCGTAATGGCAGCGGGCAAGGTCCAATGGGAAAACTAGCGTAAAGCAAAAATAAGGGGGACAAAGTCGTGTTCGAGAGCATCAACATAATGAGCAGTGTGGCCGTGTATCAGCAGATCGAAAACCTCGTGCAATTCGACATCGCATCGGGGAAGCTGAAAGCCGGGGATCAACTCCCGTCCGTGCGGGAATTGTCCGACAGGCTCAATCTCAATCCCAACACCGTGGCCAAGTCGTATCGCGATCTCGAGGTCATGGGACTTGTCTATACCCGGCGTGGTATGGGCGTGTACATCAACAAAGGGATTGAGGCGAAGTGTCGCGAGACTTGCCACCGCAGAATTATTGAAAGACTGCATGAGGTGTTTGCGGAAGCCAAGGCTGCCGGTGTTACGTTGAAGGAAGCGAAAGCGGCGTTGGAAAAAGGTCATGCGTCCAGCGTTGCCCCGTACGCCTCGATTCCAGACCCGCGGTTTGAGATGGCGAAGTCTAAGATGCGTCCCAAGCGCTCATGACCTGTCCCGCCATTTGGTGAGGAATCACGAAATCTTGCTGGTACGCCGGAGCCTTTGGCGCGCGCGACGCGTCCACAAGGCGGCCAGTGTGTTTCTTCGATGAACAGGGGAGAGGGTTCTGTGGGCGCAACGCCTCGTCTTGTGAAGACAGGCATTGAACTATACCTCTTCATCCTGGCTTTATCCACGCCTGCCCTGATCGCAGAAGCCCAAGACAGGGTTGACACCTGGCAGCGATGGGAACACGGCCTGACTAGCGACAAGGATTACCTGAACCCCTGCACCGACGTGGAGGTGCGCGTGAGGTTCGACGGCCCTAACGGGCAGACACGCGAAGGCCTCGGGTTCTGGGACGGTGGCCGGCGCTTTGCTATTCGCTGCGCATTTCCGACGCCTGGGAAATGGACTTGGTCTACGGCCAGCTCGGACGTGGGCAATCATGGTCTTCATGGCCAGTCGGGCATTGTGCGCGTCGAGCACTCCACCGGGGGTAACCCGCTAAGGCAACACGGTTATTTGCGCGTCTCGGACGATGGCCGATTCTTGGTTCACACCGACGGCACACCGTTTCTTTGGATAGGCGATACATGCTGGGCGGCGCCGGTTCACGCCACCACTCAGGAATGGAAACGGTACGTCGATGACCGTGCGGACAAGGGGTATTCAGTCCTGCAACTATCCATCGCGCCCGATTGGGCGCTGGAACATGCCCAGCTCGGAGTCCCGCCGTTTCTCTCCAAGCTTCCAGATATTGCGCAGCCGAATCGTCAGTTCTTCCAAGAGATGCACCGCAAGCTAGCCTTGG
>JBAZRU010000254.1:0-4681 GCA_041662805.1 Candidatus Hydrogenedentales bacterium
TTACGAATGGGATATCACTACATCCGAAGAAAAGGAGTCGCGCTGCAGTATGCCTTCTCTCTACTACGAGAACTCGCTACAAAACAAAAGGCTCCAAACTGGGGATGAGTCAGCAGCCTCTCCCCCAGAGTGGACACCCACCCCGCTTTCGGATAGAGTGATGCCGACTATCCGGGCAACGCTCCGCATTCGGAGTCTATACCTCCAACCGAACCCATCGAGGACACACGACATGAAGCAAAAACATACACGCAGGGATTTCATCAGGGTCGCCGGATCGGGCGTGGCCGCGCTTGGTCTCGCGTCCGCAGTCGGCGGGAAGGCTTTCGCTGCGCGCGACTACAAGATTTCGTTGGCGGGCTGGTCGTTTCACCGGGCGATTCAGAAGGGCGAAATGCCGATGCTCGACATGCCGAAGGTTTCCCGGCAGGATTTCGATATCGAAGGCATCGAACTCGTCAATCAGTTGCTCGAACCGGTCAAGAAGCCGTTCGGCGAGATGAAGCCCTACTTGGATACCTTGGCCAAGAATGCCACCGACAACAACGTCAAGCTGCTCCTGATCATGGTCGACGGCGAAGGCAATATCGGCGGCCCCGAGAAGGAGCAGCGGAAGGAAGCCGTCGAACGCCACAAGAAATGGCTCGATATCTGCGAATACCTCGGATGTCATTCGATGCGTATGAACTGGGCCGGGGCTCCCAAAGACGTGGAGAAGGACGAGAAGGCGCTCGACGAGTTCATCAAAATCTCGGCTCCAGGCTTCAAGGAACTCTGCGAATACGGCGACAAGAAGGGCCAGTACGTCATCATCGAGAATCACGGCGGGCCGTCGTCTTACCCGCACGCCGTTGAGAAACTCATGGCCGCGGTGAACCATCCCCGCTTCGGCACGTTGCCCGACTTCGGCAATTTCCCGCAAGGCGCGGACATCTACAGCGGCACCGACATCCTGATGAAATACGCTCACGAGGCCGTCAGCGCCAAGTGCCACGACTTCGACGACGCCACCGGCGAAGAGACCAAGATGGACTACACCAAGCTCATCGAGATCGTGGTCGACAAACACAACTATCATGGCTATATCGGCATCGAATTCGAAGGAGACCGCTTGAGCGAGGCCGAAGGCGTGAAGCGCTGCAAGGCCCTGCTGGATAAACTCAAAGCTTAGCTTCGGTGCGCTGAAGCCCCACGACCGTTTGCGTCGGGATTGGGGAGCGCGCGTGGCCTTGATTTTTTGTTGCCCCCGGGAATTCTACGCGCGATTTCCGGGGGCTTCTTTTTGCGGCAGAAGCGCGCCAACCAGGCGTGTGCAGGTGCTCATCCACTTACTCATCTCAAGTCGTGGCCACGTATTTCCGCGCGTTGCTTCGACAAGCCAGTTTGATTGCTGTATTATTGGGGCGAAGTGGACGCTGCATGAGGAGGATGAGCCATGGGCGCTAACGCTGGTTCGGATACGCTTGTTCTCGACGGGTCGCGTGTTGCGGAGTACGATGAGGCCTTGACCCTGCGTCTAAAGAGTATTCTTCAACTCGCGCTGGAACGGAAAGCGACTGGACGGGGCTGCGTTACGCGACCTGAAGCGGATATCGGCCTCATTGGCCTGATGTGCATCTTGCATCATTTGGAGCCGAAGGCGGGGTGGGCGCGCAAGGCGGCCATCACCTATGTTCACGTCCTCGACTATATCCTGCGCCACGTTGGCGACGTGTGCTGGCGTTTCGATTGGCTCCATCCGGTGCATGAAGATCCGCTGGTAGTCCCGAAAGGGAAAGGCGCGGATGCAACCTCGGCGGAGGTTAGCAACCTGTTGTCGCTGTTTCGTGACTCTGCCGACGATCTTGAAGAATATGCCTTGGTCCGAGCGGAGTTGCTGCTGCGCTATGCCGACGCGGAGATCCTGGTTGGCACGCCGCCACAATTGCGGTTCTATGGCGACGACGTTCGAGGAACTACCCTGCCGCCACTCTCCGCCACGTTCCCTGCGCCATACTGGAACCACGAGAAGGTCCAACCTTGGCCCGAAAAATCCAAGGTCTTCCGGGAGCGTGTGGCGAATGCCCTGCTGCATACTTTGAGCGATGTCTTCGGCACCTCCGCGTGGGTGGCCTACATCCGCCGGGAGGTACTCAGTAATTCGGACTTTGCACCCGGTGCGCAATACGACCCTATGGTCCGGGACACGTACTCGGTCCTGTCCGGGATTGTCACGTTTCCTCTAAAACTGCTGGGGGTGGAGTTTTATGACCGCATCTTCAGAGCACCCGATTCCGCACAATCGCTCTTGGCAGCATGCATGGGCCTCAGTCGAATCCAATCTGCCGTGACTACGTGGACGAATCGCACTTCCGGATTCGATAGTTGTTTTGCGCCCTTGATGGCGGGAGATAGGGCGCAACTTCAACTCTGGTCGGACCGACTGACGGGGATAAGGACGAAGCCAAAGGAAGCGTATTGCCTCACCAAGTTGTTTGAGGCCTATATCAAAAACGCGGGGGCGCCAATCGATCAATTCATGGCCGGTGTCAAAGGAAAAGCCTACGAAGCTCTGGCGTCGTGTATTGATGGTCTCATCAACCAAGACATGGACCAGATCGACAAGGGTGTCAAAGGCGTCCTGCAGAACTATGCGCGCACGATTTGGCTCATGTGGGGAGAAGATAAGAGCATCGATCTTTGTATCCCGGCTATCGCCATTCAGCGCGAAGCCCTGCGGCGCGGACTCGACATCGCGATTTCCAAAGCGAAGAACAACGACGAGGAGCTTGTACGGTTGCCCGACCCCGCGGAACCGCATCTTTCCTTTTGCGCTTATCCCGGCGTCGACCTCGTGTGCCTTCACGACGGCCTGGCATGGCCGTCGCTCTTTCTGGGTACGCCGATCCGCCACCTAAAGGGACAGCCGTAGCACGGAGCATTGAACGAAGGGCCAAGCTCATATCACTTATCCACGGCGAAGCCTTCACCCCGCACGCCGTCCTCGACGCGTGCGGGGTTATGTTCTATAATCATGGATGGTGCTGGGTTGCGCTCTACACGGGAAGACGGAATGCACGCTCTGCAACACCTGCTGGACAAGAACGCTTCGTGGGCGGAAGGTATACGCAAGAACCGGCCGGATTTCTTTCACGCGCTGGCTCGCCAGCAAACGCCAAAGTATCTCTGGATCGGTTGCGCGGACAGCCGCGTCCCCGCTAATGAGATTGTCGGGTTACTGCCCGGAGAACTTTTCGTTCATCGAAACATCGCGAATCTGGTGGTCCACTCGGACTTGAACTGCCTATCCGTCATCCAGTACGCCGTGGACGTGCTGCGCGTGGAACATATCATTGTCTGCGGCCACTACGGATGCGGCGGCGTTACCGCCTCTCTCGAAGACGAATCGCTGGGTCTCGTCGACAATTGGCTTCGTCACCTGCGCGACCTTGCCCAAGTTCACGCCGATTCCCTGTCCCCAATCGCGGACAAGCAGGCGCGCGTCGACCGCCTGTGTGAATTGAGCGTCGTGAAGCAGGCACAGAATGTTGCCGCTACGACAGCCGTGCAGAGGGCCTGGAGACTTGGACGGCGCCTCAGCGTGCATGGAATGATTTACGGTATCGCGGATGGGCTCTTGATCGATCTTGGGGTAGATCTTTCGGGGCCGGAAGCGCTTCCCGCTTCCCACCGCGTGACCGTGTTGCCATAGACTTGTGAAGTAGCGACGGAGTAGTTCCGGCGAGACGCGTGCACGGGCTGCGCTTTCACATAACGGGGGCATTTATGAAAGAGTATGTGGTCGTCGCCTTTCGCGAAGGGGAGCCGGATCGGTATTTCCGGTTGTCGCACGGATGCTGCGTCATCGGCCGCGCGGGCGAAGCCGACCTGATCCTGCCCGACGCCGCAATCTCGCGCGTTCACGCAATCATGCGCAGCGTGAACGGCTCCATCATCATCGAAGACAACGACTCGACCAACGGGGTCTTTCTTAATGGCCTCCGGGTCAGCAAGTCCGTGCTGTCCGAAGGGGACTTTGTGTCCGCCGGCCCGTACACCATTGTCATGCGAGGCGCGGGCGCGGACGACGCGGAAGTCGCGCCAACGGGCGCCACGGCGTGCATCACCTACGAAAACGCCCGGAAATCGCACGACAGGCTCCTTGAGGAACAGCGTACGGATTTCTTCCCCGCCCTCTATCGAGCAACCTTGCTGTTGGGCGAGCGCCTTCAGTTCCACGAGTTCCTCAACCAGATTCTGGCGCTGGCGATGGATGCCTTGCCCGCGCGCCGCGGCGCAATCGTCGTTCAGCTCGACAAGAACGAAGAGCCTGCCTTGTCCGCCAGCCTTTCCTTGGACGACAACCTGCATTCGCTTCCCCTCAGCAAGACGCTCACCGAGCACGTAATGAGAACGCGAACCGCGTTCTACACCGAAGACGCCCAGTCCGACCCGCGCTTCAACGGCTCCGAAACGATGGTTCGCCATGCCATCGGCGCGGCTATGTGCGCGCCCCTCTGCGGCGCGAAACGAACGGTAGGGGCCATCTACGTGGACACGCTGCCCGCGCAAACCCGATACCCTGGAAATGAGCTCGAGTTCCTGTCCGCGATCGGACATTTGATAGGACTTGCGGTGGAAGGCAAACAGCTTGACGAGCGGATTGTCGATCAAGCAAGGCTCGCCGCCCTCGGGCAAGCCA
>JBAZRU010000254.1:4691-8817 GCA_041662805.1 Candidatus Hydrogenedentales bacterium
CAACGTGCTCACCGGCGTCAAAGGCGGCGTGGAACTCATGGAAGCCGCCGGCGAAGATGCCGCCCCGAGCTCGCGACCCGTCAAGACCGCGCGGCGGATCATCCGGCGCTCGTTGGACACGGTCGAATCGTATCTCAGCGATTTGCTCTCGTTCGTGCGCGACACCGAAATCAAGCGGTCGCCCACCTATGTGAACGGCCTCGTTCAAGACGTTTTGGAAATCGTCAGGCCCTTGGCAACGGAGCGAAAGGTTGACCTCGTCTTTCAGGGCGGAGGTTTTGAACCCGCCAACATCGACGGGCTTCAACTTCATCGCGTCCTGCTGAATCTGGTTCGCAACGCACTGGACGCCTGCGCCTCGGAAGGGGGCACTGTTACCGTCTCCACGGGTTGGAAATCCGACACGCTCATGCTTCAAGTCATGGATACCGGCGTGGGCATTTCCGAAGAGGATCTCTCCAGAATCGCCCAGCCGTTCTACACGACCAAAGGAAGCGGGGGGACAGGACTCGGGCTGGCCACAAGCTACCGCATTGTCGAGAGTCACGGCGGCCGCATTGTCGTGTCCAGCCGGTTGGACAACGGCTCGACGTTCACCGTTCTCATTCCAAGTTGCGCCGTCTCCAAAGTCGCGACGGACGAATCGCTGTCAACCGCTCCGGCGCTCGAAGGCCTCTATCGGAAGTGCCCCCATTGCGGAAGGGTTTGGTCCTCGCAAGATGCGCTCTTATCCGATCCTTCGCTCGTTCTGGCAGGCTATCAAGTCCGGTTCGACGACCTCGGATCGGGATTGTTTCTCTTCAACCACGCGTGCGGTACGACCATCGCGATTACCGCGGACGATTTCAAGCACCTGTACAACGGACCGGTTTTTCCGGAGCGCCAGACGGAAGGAGAATCCTGCCCGCGCTACTGCCTGAATAAGGAGGAACTCCGGCCCTGCGGCGCGGACTGCGAATGCGCATACGTCCGGGAAGTCTTGCAGCTCATCAAGGGGTGGCGGAAGAAGTAGGCTTGTGCCTGGACTGGCAGCGACGGGCTTTTCGCGAAGCGCCCTTGTGCTCCCTGATTGCCGCGAACAAGCGCCGTATCATCTTTGCGGCCCTTGGCCACTTTCTCGGATTGAGCGCCGTAGCGACCAACGCTACAAGTAACCACGGCGCCATTCGAACAAAGTACTTTCGCATGAACTTGAAGCAGTATCGATCGGCAACGGTCTCTATTTGCCCATTTTCGCGATGTTTGGTGAGGTGGATATGATGGCCGACTTCGTGAAACAGGACTGAGGCAATCGCCATTGAGGTCGCGAAACGTGCGCTAACGCTCGTCCCTCTTCGGGCGACTATGTTGTCGACGAACAGTTCCACATGAGCCGGATTTCCTTCCCATGGTTGATGATACAAGCCCAGCGCTTCGTTTATCCGAACGTCCTTTCCGCGACTCTTTGTCCTGCTTCGCCTACGAGACCGCGACATGCCGTCTGCGTTGAGCAAGACGATCCGATCCAGTCCCGCCAAGCACTTGCGCGGTACGACACGCAAGGCCTTCTCCACTACGGGCACGAGAGGA
Source organism: Candidatus Hydrogenedentales bacterium (assembly GCA_041662805.1). Classification (GTDB taxonomy): domain Bacteria; phylum Hydrogenedentota; class Hydrogenedentia; order Hydrogenedentales; family SLHB01; genus JAIBAQ01. The sequence continues at coordinate 6,261 of JBAZRU010000254.1, forward strand.
AATGGCGGCGCATATCCGTTGTACGCCTCAACGATCTCAACCTGTCTTCTCTTCTTGGCTCGAATTCGCATTTCCATGCGAGGTTACACCTCCTGCATCGTTTGATGCTTTCAAACATCGAAGGCGTTTATCCTTCTCAGCCGCAGGCTGTGGTTTCAACGCACAATCGCTCTTGCTGCGCGCCGCGCGCGTGTGGAAATTAGCGTTCAACGTTGCGACTTCAAGAGACCTTGGCCTGAAGAGGCGATCAAGCTTTCGCACCTCGTATCCTTCACCCGGTTGACGGGCCTGCCGTGCTTCCACATAATCGCCTGTGAAACAAACCGGGCAGACGCCACAGTCTGAGACAGGACCAACGTTGTATGAAGACACGCTTGTGGATGATCGCGCTTTCCACGGTGACCGTTATGTTCGCCACGATGCCGGCGCCATGTGCGGTGGCCGCCTCTGGCAATGAACCCCTGCTCCCGAATGTGGAGACCCCCGAGCAGCGCGACGCGCGACTTGCGTGGTGGCGCGAAGCCCGGTTCGGAATGTTCATCCACTGGGGTCCGGCGAGCGTAAACGGTACGGAGATCAGTTGGTCGCGCCAAGGCCACCCGCACGACCACAAGGGTTTCGAAAGTGTACCGCCCGAGGTGTACGACACCCTCTACAAGCAATTCAATCCCGTGAAGTTCGATGCCGACGCGTGGATGCAGCTAGCCAAGAAGGCCGGCATGAAATATGTCGTCTTCATCACCAAACACCACGACGGTTTCTCGATGTGGCCCACGCAATTGCGCCCCGGCTACAGCGTCACCGCCACGCCTTTCAGGCGCGATTTCTGCAAGGACATCGCTGACGCAGCGCACAAACACGGCCTGAAACTCGGCTGGTATTACTCGACACGCGACTGGACCCATCCCGACTATCTTGTCGGCGACAACCGGAAATACGACGCGTTCTACATGGGTCAGGTGCGTGAACTGCTCTCGAATTTCGGACGCGTAGACATGTTGTGGTTCGACCACGTGGCGGGCAATTGGCACGACTACGATTTCCAGGAATTGTTCAACACGATCTACGGGTTACAACCTGGCATCCTTGTCAATGATCGCGCTGCCCGGTTTATCCGCGAGACCGAGGACCAACCCAGCGATGAAGTCGCGTCGCTCGTGCGGGGCGATTTCGATACGCCCGAGCAGCGCATCGGGAAATTTCAGAACGACCGGCCGTGGGAATCGTGCGTCACCATGACCGAATGCAAGGATGGCGGTGGCTGGTCATACCGTCCCGACGGCCGCACGCGCACCTTTGAGGAATGTCTCCGAATGCTCGCCGATTGCGCCACCGGCGACGGCAACCTCCTGCTGAATGTCGGCCCCTTGCCGACCGGCGAGATCCTGCCCGAACAGGTTGCCGTGCTTGAAAAGATGGGCACGTGGCTGGATAAGTACGGCGAAAGTATCTATGCCACTCGCGGCGGTCCTTTCCACAATGGTCCATGGGGCGGATCAACCTACAAAGACAAGACGATCTACCTTCACGTCTTTCAATGGAAAGATGACACCTTGGAACTCCCGCGGCTAGAAGCTAAGGTCCTCAAGGCCGCCGCGATTACCGGCGGCGACGTGACCGTGAATCAAACCGCGGACGCCCTGAAGGTCATTCTTGCTCCGTCGCAACAGGACAAGACAGATACCGTAATCAAGATAGAACTGGACGCGCCCGCAGCGAATGAGTTCGAGGCCGGACGGCCGTTGGCAGTCTCGGAGTAGACAGCGCTCCCGCGGACATTGCGCATGATGTGGGCTCCGCCCGCATCCAAGAGACGTGGCTCGAAACAGGACGGAAGTACTGAACATGGGGGAATTTCTTTTCATCGCATCGACGCTATGGCTGATGGCCGCACCGTCTTCGCAACTGGACTTCAGCGACCCGGCTCAATTGCCGCCCCCTCCCGCAGATGCACCTGGCTTCCCGTCCAGCGGCCCTGCAGGAATGGACGTCCGGGCAGAGTTTTCGACTCCTCCGCCGGGCTATGGCGAAGTCCCGTTCTGGTGGTGGACGGGAGACCCGCTGGACAAGGACCGGCTCTTGTGGCAACTTGAGAAACTCCACGCCGCCGGCATACCCGGGGTGCAGGTCAACTATGCGCACGACCCGGCCATGGCAACCTACCCGGCGGAGCCGCCCATCTTTTCGGACCAGTGGTGGGAAGTCTGGCGCTGGATGACCGAGGAATGCCGTGCGCGCGGCATGGGCATCGGCATGAGCGGCTACACGGTTGACTGGCCCGGGCCCGATAACCTGTTTCATCAAATCGGCATCACGGACGGCTCCCTGCGCGGCGCAAGCCTCAAGCATCAGGCCATTCGCGCGGAAGGGCCGGCGCCTGTCTCGTGGAAGTTGCCGGACGGCTGCGTCGCCCTGACTGCGTACAAGACGGAGGGCGACACGATTGCTTCCGGGTCGGATGTGTCCTTGCTGACATCTATTCACGACGGAATGCTTGAATGGACGCCTCCGGCGGGGCAGTGGCAAAGCGTCGCCGTCGCGAAGGAGTCGCCGGAGC
>JBAZRU010000255.1:0-8812 GCA_041662805.1 Candidatus Hydrogenedentales bacterium
CACACGGTTCAACTCCGTTAGCCCCGATTTCTACCAGCTTGTGCCTTGGGAAGGCCCCGGCTATGAGCCGGTGGGCTACGGTTTCCGTTCGGTCGCGGCCAACATCAACGCGATGCGGCGCGTCGAACGCGAGGCCGCGGGCCTAAGCGAAGCGGACAGCCTCAAGCGCAGACAGGCTATCATCAAGGAAGTCGACGAAAAGGGCATCATCGCCACGCCGGCGAATTCGAGCATCAACGAACTCGTCACGGAAGCGGCCCGCATGTCGATTCTCAGCGAGGGTGATGTCGTGAACATCGTCTACGACGGCCATCCGCACGTCGAACCGCGCCACCGATAGCGGCTTGCGCGACAAGGGCAGCGCTTCAAGGCTCGGCTATGATAAAAACTCCAACGGCTTTCCGTCGCGGCCCAGCAACGAGTCGTCCTTTATTGTTAGCGTGAATTCGCGGTCTCCTGCTTTGAGCAACACCTGGCCATCTTGAATCGCCCATGTGCCCCTTGCGCGTTCTCCCGCGGAAAACACACCGCCCTCCAAGAAGCGGATGCGGAATCTCCCCCACCGCCATTCCGTGTTGACGAGGGATTCCGGCGTGACGGTCTTGCCCGCGCCCAGCCCGTAGGCCAAGACTGCTTCTTTGCCGCCGGGCACGTATGAATACCCCATGTAGCCGATAAACATTTCTTCAAATGTCTGCTCGCCAAACCCTACCCACACACTGGGATCGGGGTTGCTTGGATTGGCGGCGGAGTTGTCGAATGCTCCTGTACACACGATTCGCGTGCCGGCGGGAAGCATCACCGGCTTCTTGAAGCGGTACAGGGTTTGCCAATTGAAATCGTATTTGGGCACGGACAGCAACATCTCGGATGTGCCGTCGGGGTATTGGGCCACGTAGTCGAAGTCCTTGCCGCGGTAGTGCATGTGCGGAGCAAGTTCGTAAAGCCACGAGTCTTTGAGGATGCGGTGCGAGGCCGTCGTTGCGAATGCAGGGTCATTCGGCGGAATCGCAAACTCCGTGTTGTAGGCGGCACGCGTCATGAGTTCTTGGGGGTTCTTCCCCTTGTACAGGTAGAGTCCAAGCTTTGAAAGATCAGTCTCCGGCTTTCCCGTCGGACTGTAGTGAACCTGGAATATGAACTCCGAGCCCGCGGGCACGAACTTCGCCGTTCCTTTGGGGAACTCCACGGGGGCCTGCCCCGGAACGTATCCTGCGAAGTATCCTTCGAGTCCCCCCTCGAACTCCGGTTGCTGTGCGCTCAGACGCTCCGGATACTTGATAAACACAAGGACGTGGTGCAACACTTGGCGATTGCCGGGCAGCACGTCCGCGGCCCTCACGTAAATGTCTTCGCTTCCGGTGTACTTGACCTCGAAGTATTGATACTCCACAACGCCCGATGCGGGAATCTGCATTTCCTGCGGCATCGCAAGCACCAAATCCGGTTCGCCCATCGGCCACTCGGAGAGCCGAGGTTTGGGCGCAGCAAGCAACGGATCCTTGCCCTCGCCGCGCGGCGCATCTGCGTCCAACCACGCCACCAGCGTCCGTAGTTCGCTCTGCGTCAGCGATTGGTCGTTGGCGAACTCGCCGAAATGAGGGTCGGCGTGCCACGGCGGCATGCGTCGCGTCATCAGCACTTCGCGCATCATGCGCTTACGTCCACCCACGTCGTCGTAGCTGTCCATGGAGAAGGGAGCAATCTCGCCTTCCGTGTGGCAACGGACGCACTTGGATTTCAAGATCGGGGCGATGTGCTTGGAGTAGGAGATATTCCCGGGATCCGGTTGGATGTCGATAACGCAGCCCTTGGTCTCCGTTTGGGGTGTCTCGACGGGGATGCCAGCAAGGACCGAATCCAGCGCGGACTTCAGCCACGGGTGTCCGGCCTTGGGTTTCTCCGCCCCGTAGTCCAGGCGGTCGTCTAGCGCGCCCCGGTAAGCTATCCCCCAGTTCTTCGTATCGACAACAAGACACTCCGCCGTCCGGCTGACGCCCAGCGTCTTCGTCACAAGCTGGGCGCTGTCCAATAGAATGGGCATGTCGATCCCAAATTCCTGGGCTTCCTTGGCGACGCTGGCCCGGTCGTCGTTCGGGTTTCCGTTGATCATCAAGAAGACAACACCCTTGGGCGCGTATTCGTCTCGGATTTCTTTGAAGGCGGGCACGCTCTTGCGAACGATAGGGCACCCATTTCCCGCGAAGAACAACACTACTGCCTTGGCTTCGCGGTCGCGGTAGAGCTCATGAGACTTGCCCAGATGATCGTCTAGCCGGAAATTCCGAGCCGTGGTGGGCAAAGGCGCTGGAGAAGCGGCTTGTTCGGCGGCTGCAGCCCCGGTCATGAAGGAAACGCAAACGATTGCGGCAAAAGAGAGCAGGTGAGACATCGTGATTCACTCCGTACTCAGGTGAGACAACTGAAGACGATCAAGCACAACAGTCAATGAGATTCATCGCGCCAAAAGAACACGGCGCAGCACGTCGCGATTTTAGGAAAGCCCTTGCTTGCTTTGAGATGACCATCCGGCCACCTTGGTTTACTTGATGGATCTTGGAGTCTCACCAAGACCTTGCAGTGCCTAAGACAATGCCGTTGTCCAGCATGCATACCATTCTCGGAATGCAGCGCAAGCATGTCAAGTCCTATTGAATCCCCGCGGGGTGTAGAAACCGTAGGCATCTTGCATTTCGTACCGCCCGCATCTTGCATTTTGTACCGCCGGCATCTTGCCTTTCGTACCGCTGGCTTCCAGCCGGCACTTGGGCTTCAGCCCACCAACGTCCTCACTCACCGGATGCCGCCTGGAAGGCAGCGGTACAAATACAGCCGTGTCCACTTGTTCAGACGATTCGATTCGGCTCCCACAATTCGGACTCACGCCCGTGGAGAACTCGACGCTTTATTCGGCGTATGCGTCGCTGCTACGCTTCCACGGAAAGTGTTGACCGCGGCGTTGTCCCAATGCGGCGTTTGTAGAATGGAGTTGCGAGAATGGCGAAGCGAATTCTGATTACCGGCGCGAATGGCTTTGTGGCGGGGAGCATCATAAAGCAGGCGGATTCAGGCCTGGAGTTACACGCGGTTTCGCGCGGAAAACCGGTATACGAGCGCGCGAATCTCACGTGGCACACAATCGGTTCTCTCGATGACAAAACGCTTCATGACCTGTTTCACAACGTGGAACCCGACGCGGTCATACATACAGCGGCCCTGGCGGACATCGATTACTGTCAGGCCAATCAGGAAGAGGCCGTCGCAGTGAATGTGGAATTCACCCGGATTCTCGCGTGCCTGTGCTGCGACCATGACGCAAAAATGGTGCACCTTTCCACGGACAACGTCTTCGATGGCGAGAAAGGCAGCTACGACGAAAAGGATACGGTCAATCCCGTCAACTTCTACGGCGAGACCAAAGTCCGTGCGGAATGGGCCGTGTCCGCGTCTCACTGCAAGGCCGTAATTGGACGTGTCGCGCTCGTCATGGGACTGCCCATGCTGGGGGCGGGAAACTCCTTTGTGTCGAGAATGCTTGCGTCCCTGGAGTCAGGTCGGGACGTGACCGCGCCTGCCAACGAAATCCGCTCGCCAGTCGATGTCGTAACCCTTGGACAAGCGTTGCTTGAGCTTGCCGACAACGAGTGGACGGGCTGCATGCACCTGAGCGGCAGCGACCGCCTCAGCCGCCTCGACATGATGCGCCGCATCGCGCAACGCCTCGGTTACGATGCGGCCAAGGTTGTTGCACACGACCCGACTTCGATTCCGGGCCGTGCGGCGCGGCCCCGGGACGTGTCCCTTCGCAACATAAAGGCGCGCGCCAAACTCAAGACGCCGATGGCGGATCTCGAACGCGGCATGGACCTCATGCTCGAGTCGCAGAAATAGAGACGGTTGCAGCGAACCCTCAACTGCGCGCGTTTTGTCAGTTCACCGTCGCCTGCGATATCTCCTCGCCCTCGCGCAGCCACGTCTCATTGAAGTGGATGTGCTTGATGGTCGACCCCGTGAACTCCTGACTCACATACGAATACGTCAAGTGGAGCGATCCGTCCGAGGCCTGCATCAGAGACGGATACGCTCCCGACCCTTGGTCTTTGACGAAATTCTCGAAACGTCTCCGGCGTATCCAGGTTGCGCCCTCGTCGTCGGACAGATAAGCGGAAAGAATATGCCTGCCTTCTTGGAGGTCATTACAGACCAAGACCCAGCTACCGCTCTTGAGCGAAATGCAATCCACGCTTGAACCGGGATTTGGCAATGCAGTCTTCGCGGTTGGTGTCCAAGAGACGCCATGATCGGAAGAAACCGACGTGCGAATACACTTGGGCATGCCATTGTCGCGCATGAAAGCGACTATATCGCCATTCTTCTTAACGACAAACGCGGGCTGAATGTTGCCCAACTCGTAGCTGATGATCGGTTCGCTAAATGTCCACGTCTTGCCCCAGTCTTCGGTAAACGTGGCGATGGAGCAGTTGAAGACATCGGAATACAGGCCGAGCATGATTCGATTCTCCCCAAGGAGGATCGGATGAATTCGCGGCATCCAGCCAAGGCGCTGCGCGAGCTTCACCTTCCCACGCACTTTCCATTCCTGAAGGCCTGCCGCCAGCTTCTCGTCCGACTTCAACATCGGGGCGTACTGTATTTCGGCCTCCTTCACCGCGGCCATGAAGTCATCCTCCAAGTCCAGAGGGCGGCAATGAATCACGTCTTGCCACTGCCACACCGGCGGGCCGTCGCCCGAATAGTCTGAGGAAGTGCGGTACTTGAGAAGCGCTCCTCCCCACTCGTTATCCTGAATCGTTACCCAGAAAAGCCACAGCGTCCCGCGCGGATCGACGAAGAGCACGGGGTTGCAGTCCGGCAGGTCGGGCGTATCCGCCATTGGGAAAGGCGCGGACCACTTGGCCTCTCCTTTTCGCTTGCGAGCCCCCAACACCTCGACATCGTCAGACTTGCGCTCGCCCGTACCGTGAAACCAGCATGCGAGAAGGTCGCCGTTGGGGGCTTCCACGATGCTGGAACTGTGGTTGTGCTTTGGATCCGGATCGAAGATGAGTTCCTGTTCGAAGACAGCGCTGTCGCCGGATGCGGCGCACAAGATCAGTGCGGCGATAAGACTGGTCATTGCAGAGGCTCCTTATGCAAGGATTATAGGGTCAAACACCCGTGGATTGTAGTGGTGTTTCCCGAACTCTGCAAGGAGTCGCACCGAATGAAGGGGGGTGAAGGCTGTGAGTGTGCCTGGTACAGCCTTGATCGAGTCGAAAGCCTCTCCTATACTGCGTTGCGAAGGCTTAGCAACCTCGTTCAAGGTAAGGAAGAGACTGCGGAATGGAGAAATCACTCACCGGAAAGCGAGTGCTCATACTGGGAGGCTTGGGCTTCATCGGAAGCAACTTAGCCATACGCTGCAGTGGTCTCGGCGCCGAAGTTACCGTGCTCGACTCGCTCATGTCTCAAGGCGGCGGAAACACGGCCAACATCGATGGCTACGAAGACTCGATACGCGCTATCGTCAACGACATTCGCGATTTCTCGTTGGTCAACCCCGTCATCTCCGAACAGGACATTGTCTTCAATTGCGCGGGCCACACGTCGCACACCTACTCCCTGAAAGACCCGTTCTTCGACATCGACGTAAACTGCCGTGGCGTCATGAACATCCTCGAATGCATCCGCACGAACAATCCGAGCGCATGCGTGGTCTACATCGGCACCAGCACGCAATGCGGGCGCATGATCCACAATCCCATTGACGAACTCCACCCCGAGTTTCCGCTGGATATCTACTCCGCCAACAAGAGCGTCGCCGAAAAGTATCACCTGATTTATCACCGCGTGTACGGTTTGAACACGTGCGTCGTGCGGCTCGCGAACATCTTCGGGCCGCGGGCCAATATCAAGAGCAGCCAGTCGGGCGTTCTGAATTACTTCATCGGCCGCGCCCTTCAAAACAAAGAACTCACAATATTCGGCGAGGGCGCCCAGAAACGCAACGTGCTGTTCGTGGACGATTGCGTGGATGCCATTCTCGCCGCCGCCACTTCACCCGCGAGTATGGGCGAGGTCTTCTTCGCCTCTGGAAACGAGGAGCATTCCATAACCGACTTCGCCCAGATGACGATCGACGCCATCGGCAAAGGGTCGATTGCGCACGTCTCCTGGGACAGCGATTGGAAAAACCTGGACGTTGGCGACGTGTCGGTGTCGAACGGCAAGATTCGGAAAGCCCTGGGGTGGGCACCAAGTACCACCATCATGGACGGCCTGATCAAGACGAGGGACTATTTCGACGCTCGAATGGCAGCGTACATTCCATGAGCGATAGCGCCTCGCATAGCTCGTCAACCTCCGGCGTTTCGATCTTCTATCCCTTCTACAACGACTGGGGAACCATGGGCAGCATGGTCCTGCTCACCCTGGAGACCGTGGAACGTCTCGGCATCGAGTACGACATAACGATTGTCAACGACGGCAGCCACGACCCTCACAATACGGCCATTCTGAATGAAATCGAGCGAAGATTCCCGAGTGTGCTTGTGCTCAATCACGAAAAGAACCGCGGCTACGGCGGAGCCTTGCGAAGTGGGTTCGCGGCCGGGACCCGCGAGTGGATTTTCTACACGGATGGCGACGCGCAGTATGACGTTCGCGAGTTGGAGCTGCTGCTCAAAGAGGCGGGTCCAAAGGTTGATCTCGTTCAAGGATACAAGATTACGCGCCACGATCCGTTGCACCGCATCGTCATTGGCCGCCTATACCACTACTTCGTGCGGTTGGTATTCGGCATACGCGTGAAAGACACGGACTGCGATTTCCGCTTGCTCAGGAGGTCCATGTTCGATGAGTTCACCTTGGAAAGCGACAGCGGAACCATCTGCGTGGAATTGATGTTCAAAATCCGGAAAGGCGGCTACCGCATTGTCGAGGTACCCGTGCACCATTTCCAGCGCGCGCATGGCCGTTCCCAATTCTTCAACTTCCCACGCCTGTTCCGCACGCTGCGGCAGTTGGTGCACCTGTGGTTCAAGTTGGTGCTACTGAAGCGCTAACCCAAGATTCAGTATAGTGCGCGAATTGTAAGCAGCAAGCCCAGGATGAAAATCGGCACGCCGATGATTGCCCCGAGTAACGTGGAAATCAGAAACCATCCGACGAACATCAGAATCACGCCAATCACCATCGCAAGGATAATGCCGGTCAACTTGCAGATATAGGTGACCAGCTTCCAAAGCAACACAATTGGCCAGAGCAGGATTGGCACCCGGCGCTTCGCCGCGACTGTAGCCATGACAATTCCTCCGCAGTAGTCTTTCCCGTTGGATGCCAGGCCTATTCAGATGGTTTACGCGAGATTTCAATCCCCAGTCTCCGGACCCTGGGCATGCGCCGCAAGGGCTCACATGAACCGCTTGCTGCGGCCTCCCTCGCGAAACATCTGAATATCCCCGTCCCGCTTCAGACGCACTCCAATCAACGGGAGGTTCTTCGAGTCCGGCTTCTGCTCTATTCGCTCCAACGCGCCAATCCAATTCAGCAATTCACTCGTTGCTGGCGGCTTCTCGAAGCCCCGTTCCCTGAGTTCGTAGAAGATGGTGATGGCGGTTTCCATGAGTCCCGCGTTCGTGCGCGGGTAATGGAGTCTGACGATTTCCTGCATTTGCTCCGGGGAGGGGAATGCAATGTGATGGCAATAGCAGCGGCGCAGGAACGGATCCGACAGCTCGCGTTTGGCGTTTGACGTGATAAAAATGGCCGGGCGAACCTTCGCCTTGATCGTCTCGTTGACCTCGCGGATCGTGAATTGGCATTCGTCCAGGATATCCAGCAGATTGTCCTGCACGTCGGATTCCGTCTTGTCGATTTCGTCGAGCAACAAAACGACCTTTGTGTCCGCAAGAAAGGCCCTTCCAATAGGTCCCCAAATGACGTAGTCGAAGAAGTTCTCGACTTTGCGCCCGGTGTCGGCCGCGCCAAACCGCGCGTCATTCAGCCGAAGCACCGTATCCTGCGTGTAACAAGCCTCTTCGCCCTTGATCGTGGACTTTGCGCGAAGGATCTCCGTGTCCATTCCCAGTGCGCGCGCTGCTTCCAAGGCGAGCTGGGTCTTACCGGTCCCCGCCTCGCCCGTGAGCAGAAGCGGCTTCTCCATGGCGAGAGAGATGTTCACGATGGACGCCAGCTCGGGGTCGAGGTAATAGCGATCCGTTCCCCGAAATATCAGTTCCGAAGGACTCTTCATGTCATCTCCACCAGTCGCGGATTTGGGACCAGGACGCAGCTCAGGGCTCGTGGAGAGCCTTGCCAACAGCAGGAAATAGTGTATCAGCAGCTTTGATACAGCGGCAACACGCGCACAAAGCGTGTCTGTCCGTCCCCAAAGAGGGTGCGGGTCATATTCCCTGAGAATCGTCAAGTGCTTGGTAAATGTTCGGCTAGAATCTACCACTCACGACGAATTCCCGCGAATTGAAAGGCGAAATAGACCGACAGGAGCACCAAACGAGTGCAACAAACCGCACCATATATATAGGTAGCAACTTTCGAGGGCCTGACCATGCCTATGCAGTCCCGTTCACAATCCCGCGCCCACCAGGACTCCAGATCCCTGGACTCGACTCCAGCCCCCTGGACCTCCAACCCTCTGGACCCCAGACCTCAGCCCCGGGCGGACCCCCTTGAATCGTCAGAAGAAAGCACGGGTGCACCCCACAACAGAATCGGACATGGATCCCTGCACGAACCATCTTGGCCCAATCCAAAATCCAGAATTCCCTACCCCACCCCCCTTGAACCGTCA
>JBAZRU010000256.1:0-8784 GCA_041662805.1 Candidatus Hydrogenedentales bacterium
CGTCGTGCCGTTCCCTGCCGTCGTCCGCGTATACCGACGTCGCTTGCCCCTTGTCGCGATACGATTGGCACGAGGCATAGACGCGCGCCATTTCCGCAAGTACTTCTCCTGCCGTTCGATCGGAACTGTCCATGAAATCGGTCCCCCTTTTACCTGCCGAGCACTCGGGCGGCAACGGCATCGAGCTTGGTAACCGTTTCGGGATCGCGTGCCTCCGGCGGTGTGATTAGCGCATATTCGAGTGCGGTGCGGCAACCATGGGCGCACGCCTCCGCATCCTTCAGAATCGGCACAAGCCGTTTGACGAGGTCGCGCGCATGGTCCGCGTTGGCGCGCAACACGCCGATGATTTGGTCTACCGTCACATCGTCATGATCGGGATGCCAGCAATCGTAGTCCGTCACCATCGCAACTGTCGCGTAACACATTTCCGCTTCGCGCGCCAGCTTCGCTTCCGGCATGTTTGTCATCCCGATGACGTCGCAGCCCCACTGACGATAGAGGAACGACTCCGCCTGCGACGAGAATTGCGGGCCTTCCATGACCATGTACGTCCCGCCACGCTCGGTCTTCACATCCATGCCGTCGACGGCCTTCTCAATGCAATCACCGAGATGCGCGCATACGGGATGCGCCATCGATACGTGCGCGACCATGCCGGTCCCGAAGAATGACTTCTCGCGGGCAAACGTGCGGTCGATGAATTGATCGACGATCACGAAATTCCCGGGGTGCAGGTTTTCGCGTAGCGAACCTACGGCGCTGATCGACAGGATTTGCTCGACACCCACGCGCTTCATCGCGTCGATGTTCGCGCGGAAGTTTATCTCCGACGGCGGTATCCGGTGGCCCCGGCCATGGCGGGGAAGAAACACAAGCAGATTGCCCTCGAACTCGCCGAACAGCAATTCGTCCGACGGTTTCCCAAACGGCGAATCCACTTTTACCCAGCGGCGGTTCTCAAGCTCCGCGATGTCGTAGACCCCACTCCCGCCAATCACTCCCAAAAGCGGCTTCTTATCGGCCACGATATACCCTTTCTGTCAGAGTTCGGTGCCTTCGTTCATCAGGGCGACATACGCCTGATACGAACAGCGCTTATTGTAGCGGCGACCGGTTATCTCTTGCACAATTCCGGCGCGACCATACTGGTCGTCTCTGTCTTTAGTTTCAATCGGCGCAAGTTAAAATTCGCCCCTAATTTTAATATTCCCGAAGCGGCGGCCACAAAGGTGTCCTCGTCGGAGGGCGGACATTCCTGTCCGCCTTTTGGCAGAAGTCAGCGGGGCACAAAGACGGCGGACTAGAAAGTCCGCCCTCCGTCAATGACTTAAATTAATGTGATTAAATGACTTCCAAATAGTCTTTCTCCGGCAGCCTCGGGAACGGGGCGTGGGGTTCAGCCTGGTACCAGTAGGCGACGCTGGCGATGTCGTCCTGATTGGGAAGGTAGCGGCGGCCGCTACGCCAGCCGAGGGCCTGGATGGTAACGCGCAAGTCTTGCTCGAAACGGACGGGGTCCATGATGTGCCAGCGGTAGAGGCCGAAGCGCTGTTGCGACTGGTAAGTTCCGTCGGGGCGGATCACCTGGTGTAGGCCCGCGTAGGGGGTCGAAAACTCGGTGTACTTGCCTTCCCGGTCGAAGTTGTACGACCCGCAGAAATAGTCCTCCGTGCCCGTGCCGCAAATAGTCGGCCAGTCCTTATCGCCGTCCATGTAGAACTTGATCTCGCCTTCGCCCCACCACCCGGTATTGTTCACTTGCCACGCCATGTAGGTGCCGACGTAGTGTCCGTGGCCTTTGATGCCGTCGAGGATCGTGTAGACCGATTTGTAGGGAAGCGGATTCGTCCGGCGGAATTGGGCATGGAAATACGCGGCGTCCTCGGGGACTTCGGTCAACGCGTAATTGATCTGGTAGTAGAGGACCATCTTCTCTTCGTCGATGTTCTGGAAAGTCATGCGGCACCGTTTGCGGAAGGGCATCTCCCAATAGCAGTTGAAGGCGCTGCCGGGGTTGACGCACACGGGCAACGAGTTCAGGGGCGCGTATTTGCCCCACCCCATGCCGAAGAAATCGCCGATGGGGACTTCGACGCTCGGTGTCTCCTCGTCGTCCCAGTAGATCCGCAAAATGGAATAGCGCCAATTGCCAGTCGGGGTCATCCAAATCTGCTGAATCGCGCCGGGCCCGCCGATATCCGCCAACTCGTACACCTCGCCGGGTTGGATAAAGACGCACGGGGAAATCTTCCATCCCTGACCAAGGTCGCGGGCACACTCCGCCCCCTCGCCTTCCGTCGCCATGCCGCCCTTGCCCTTTTCGCCATTAAAGTTCTCCGGCGATATGGACCGCGTCTTCGCCCGCGACAACAACGACAGATTCCCCAAGTGCATGCCTAACCCGTTAAACATGAAAATGCGCTCCTTACTATCCAAACCCCGTGACAAAACGGACGATATCATAGCGGAAACGCAAGAAGAAATGTAATTACAATGCATCGGCAGACACAGAATACTTTCAGAAGCGCGGTTCCGGTCTATTGCTTCTTCGGGAGCGTGAACTCAACTTTGGTCTCAGTGCCGGATGAGAGTTGAACCTTTTGGGAGGTCGGTTGGGTCTGCGACGAGCCAAAGAAGAGGACTTCGGCCTTTCCTTCGGGCAATTCCGTGAACTGGACCCGCCCACTTGCGTCCACATTCTTCGAGGACGTCAGGAAAGTGTAATCGGCGTCTGTTCGGCACGCGACCAATACCCGGGCTTTACTCATAGCCTGCGTGCTCCCGAGGGCCTGTACCGTCAGGGTTGCCGGGGAACGCAGCTCAACGGAGAGGGGCGCCGAAACGTTGAGCGGTATCTCAACGCACGCTGGGCCGAAACCATCCGAGCAGAAAACCACCTTCCTGAAGCCCGTAGGAAGATTCTTCAGGATACAGTGCCCCGATTCGTCAGTTCGACACCAACCCTCACCAAGCCTTGCTGGAGAGGGAGTATCGATCATAGGCACTAGCCGTCCGATATGAACTTGGCAACCGGGAACAGGGCGACCGCTCGAGGCAACGGCACACTGAATGTCCTCAGCTTTGTCCAAGGCTATAGATAAAGGCATGAGATCGCGATTCTCTTCAATGAGTGTAACGCGCGTGAGAGCGTAGCCGTCCGCGAAGACAAAGAATGACGAAGGAACGGCCACGTCTTCAGGAAAGTGAAAGACCCCGTCTTTGCTCTTGAGAGCAATGAAGCCATCTGGCCGTCCATAAATGGTGAAGACTTCCGAGTCGCCGTTCTTGCCCTGCGTGATCCAAAACTCGGAACGATCCCCCACCCCTTCTTGCACACCGACAGAGACAGCGGTAAGCGGGTTACTTGTTGCAGCGTCGATGACGCGAAGTTGCGCAGAAACGCGTGACCACGGCTTTAGACAACCGCTACAGTACCCCAACAGAAGCGCTACCCCAAGGGAAGCGCTCACCAAAGACAGCAGCCGCTTGCCTTGCACTTTACTGAACGATACCCGTGTCCGCTTAACGCGAAGCTCGCCCCCTCGGTCCGCCATCTAGACTCTCCCCGGTAGAACTCACGCTATTACCATATGCGTCATATCATAGCGGTTAATGAACGGCAACGACAATCTCGGCTCGAGTGCGCGCGATTTGCACGCACTTCGACCTGTCACGGCCGCACTCTGCTATTCAGGTCCTGACGCGTCCGCGCCGCAACGTCAGCCCCTCCAGCATTTTCGGCTTCCTCGGATCGAGCACACTCCCTACGACAACGATCAACCCCGCGGCGAGCATCCCCGGCAGTCCGACCCACGCGAAGCTGATGCGTTGCTCGGGCGGGGTGCCGTAGTAGAGAATCCAGGGGAGGGTGAGGTTCAGGGCCATGCCTACGAGCAGTGCAGCGGTGGCGGCGCGCGCGGTGGCCCATTTCGTGAGCACGCCCGCGAGCATGACCACCAGCAGCACGCCCCACAGCGAACTCCACATAAGCGTGAGTTCCATGACCGTACTTTCGACGCCTTCGCTGACGCGTGCGAGCGACGCGGCGAACAGAACCATGGCAATCCCCCACGCGAAGGTCAGTCCTTTTCCAAAGCGGATGCGCTTGGCTTCGTCGACCGGCAGCCAGCCGATGCGTTTCAAGAGGTCCATGCACGTGACCGTCGACAGCGAATTGATGGTCGCGTCGATGGTCGACATCAACGCGGCGAGCAGCGCCGCGACGATAAGTCCCGGCATGGGCGATGGCAGATGCTGGATGATGAAGTGCCCCATGACCTGGTCGGAGCTGATCCCCTCCGGCAACGTCTCGACGGTGTGGTAGTAGTAGAACAAGATGAGGCCGACCGCGTAGAACGTCGCCATGATGGGCAGCACGCCAATCGTCTTCAGCCACACCGCGCGTTTGGCGGCGGCGTAGGACTTGCTCGTGAGCAGGCTTTGCACGACCAGTTGGTCGGTGCCGTAGCCGACGCAGGGTCCGGTGAACGCGGTGAGCAGCCAGATCCACGCCGTGTAGCGCACGTAGAGGTTGAGACTGTAGAACTCGGGTTGGCGACGCGCGCGAACGTGTGGTCTTGCGATTGGGCGTAGCGCCAGACCGCCGCGAAATCGAAGCCGATCAAGTAGCTGGACTTGATGAAAACGGCCGCAAGGCCCGTGAGGATGACCACCGTTTGCATGACGTCGGTGAGCATCACGGCACGCATGCCGCCGATCATGGTGAAGAGCACGGCGAACGTACCGACGGTCACCACGCTGAAGGTCTTATCCCACCCTATCAGCGATTCGAAGATGACAGCGGCCGCGTAGAGCGCCGTGGCGGCGGTGAGCGCGCGCATGGCCAGGAACAACAGGCTGCCGAGCGTGCGCGTCGTTCCGCTGAACCGGCGCTCGAGGTATTCGTAGCAGGTGAACGTGTCCGCTTGGTAGAAGAAGCGGAGAAACAGGTAGACGGCCAAGGGAGTGAACATTGCGTAGCCGAGCGAATTGAGGCCGAGCAGCACGCCGTTCTTGTACGCTTCGCCGGGCACCGCAACGAAACTGATCGTGCTGAACAATGCGGCGTAGAGGCTGATGGCGACTACTATCCAGTGCATGCGGCGTCCCGCGAGGAAATAGTCGGCGGAAGTCTTCTGGCCGATGCGCACGCGCAACGCAATGCCCGCGACAATGGCCAAGTAGATCGCGATCACGATCCAGTCGGCTGCGGAAAGCGTCATCTGAGACATTGAAACGTCACTCTGCTACTTGGAGTCCGCGCAAAGCAGGGACAGTCCCGTCTCGCTGGGCTCGCTTGGGACAGTCCCTGGTTTGCGCTGATGTGTTTACCTTGGGGGAATCTGGGACAGGCCTCGAATCTTGCTCTCTCTGTCATTGGCCCAATCCGCTTTCAATCATGGCTTTGGCGGCAAGGTCCGCGGAAATCCGCATGTGTTCGCGGGCAACCTTCTCGGCGCCGTCCGCGTCGCGCGCGCAAACGCGGTCCAGTAAAGCGCGATGATCCTTCGCGACGCGCCGCATCAGCTTTGTCGCCTCCGCCGCCGTGGGGCGCACACGCGCGCGCTGCGGAAGGTAAAGATAGAAGACGTAGTAGCATTCCGCGAGCATGCTGCAGAGCGCGTTGGCATACCGCCCGTTGTGACTTGCCGCCGCAACGCCATTGTGAAACCGCTGGTCCAAGTCCGCCCAGCGCGCCGAACCGTAGTTGCCGATCTCCTTCTCCGCGAGCTTGCATATCGCCCCAAGCTCGTTGAGCTCGTCGTCCGTCGCCGCTTTCGCCGCTCCTCGCGCCGCCCCCCCTTCGATCATCTCACGCAGTTCGTAGAGTTGCCGGATTTCCGTGGCCGAGTAGTCGCGCACGCGCACGCCCTGTCTGCCGTCGCCGCCGACAAGCGCCCCCTGCGCCACCAGTCTCGCCAAACACTCGCGCAACGGGACCCGGCTTACCCCAAGCTCGTCCGCAAGCTGCCGCTCGACCAGCCGCGTGCCCGGCAGAAGATCCGGCGTGAAGACGTGCTGCACCACGCGGTCGTACAGGGTCTGGGTCTTCTCCATTGTCGAATTCACGCGGTTCGTCTCCCCCGTGCGATTGCAGTTGCGCGCATTAGGTATTCTTTGGTATACCAAACCGCATTCGACGAGTCAAACGACGGCTGATCGAAACCAAACCCGGACAGGGAGTGACCTCTCAATGAATTCTACGTCCCCGTCGCCGCGTGTTATTGCCGCCATGCTGACGCCGTGCTCGCAACCCGGCCAGCCCGATCTCGATGTCCTCGGCCCGTGGTCGGCGAGACTCGTTGCGGGCGGCTGCGACGGCCTTTTCATCTGCAGCTCGACCGGCGAACTGCCGCTACTGGGGCGCGCGCAACGCCGCGCCATGATCGCAACGGTGAAGAACGCCGTGGGCCATCGGGCGGCGGTGTACGCGGGTATCAGCGCAATGGGCGTCGCCGACGCGATCGAATGCGCGAACGATGCCGCCGAAGCAGGCGCGGACGTGGGCGTGGCGATGGTCCCGTTCTTTCTCAAGCTCGCGCCGTCCGAAATGGAAGCCTTCTTTGTGGAGATTGCGGACGCCTCGCCCATCCCGGTGGCGCTCTACCATCACGTTCGCATGCCCTCCGAGATCGACGTAGCCACGGCCGCGCGTCTGGCGGAGCACCCGAATATCGTCGCCATGAAGGACTCGTCGCGGGACGTGGAACGAATCCCGGGCCTGTCGAGCGCGGGGTCAGGCCGCTGGGACGTCTACCAAGGTTCCGAGAGTCTCATTCTGGAAAGCCTCGAACGCGGGGCTACGGGCTCCGTCAGCGCGCTGGCCAACGCCGCACCGGACTGGCATCGCGATCTGGCCGACGCGTGGGAACGAAGCGACCATGCCGCGGCGGAAGTGGCGCAACAGAAGATCGCCGCCTTGAGCGAGATGTTCTCCTTTGCGGCCCTTGGCCACTGCTTCGATCGTTTCGCGCATTCGGTTCGCCGCGCCGCGCATCGGCGGGGACTGCTCGATGCGAAACACGGTATGATCAAGGGGGTCGAGCCCGATCCCGAATTCGATCGGCAACTGGACACGCACTTCGATCGTATCGGACTCGACCGCATGGACTCCGGTTCGTAGCACACGGTTGTGTACGGCTGGCTTCCAGCCAGCTATTGATTTGATTGCGAGGCACCCAATGCGCAGCGTCACACTCCAAGCACTCTCCTGCGACGTATTTTTAGCCGGAGGCGGTCCCGCGGGCATCGCCTGCGCACTCGCCGCCGCGCGCAACGGCGCACGTACCGTCCTGTGCCAAGACCGGCCCGTGCTCGGCGGCAACGCATCGAGCGAAGTGCGCATGCACATCGTCGGCGCGGACTGCAGCGGCAAGCGATGCGCCGAACTGGCGACCGAGGCGCGCGAAGGAGGCATCGTCGAAGAGATTCGCATCGACAACGCCGTGCGCAATCCCCAGCGCAGCGCCTCGATGATGGACCTCATCCTCTACGAGAAGTGCCGCGCCGAACCGAACTTGACGCTCTTGCTCAACACAACCGTCGTTGCCGCACGCACCGAGAACCGCCGTATCGTCGAGGTGCAAGCCGAACGCCCGTCGACGGAGGACCGGTTCATGATTGCGGCGCAAGTCTTCGTCGATTGCACCGGCGATGGACGGCTTGGCGTCGAAGCGGGTGCGTCGTTTCGCGAAGGACGCGAGGCGCGCGACGCATTCGACGAATCGCTCGCGCCGCTGCGGCCCGACACGTATCGCCTCGGCTCGACCCTGTTGTTTCAAGCGCGCAAACACGACCACCCGATGCCCTTCGTCGCGCCTGCGTTCGCGCGCACGTTCACCGAGGACGATCTCAGGCTACGCCCGCATGCCACGGCCATCGACGATTACGGCCACGAATACGGCTATTGGTGGGTGGAGTGGGGCGGCACGCTCGACACGATCAAAGACAACGAAGCGATTCGCGACGAGTTGCTCGCAATTCAAGTGGGCGTGTGGGACCACATCAAGAACGGGGGCGATCACGGCGCGGAGTGCTGGGCGCTTGAGTGGGTTGGATTCCTGCCCGGCAAACGCGAAAGCCGCCGTTTCATCGGCCTGCACACGCTCACGCAAGACGACGTGATGCAGTCGCGCGCGTTCGACGACGCCATTGCCTACGGCGGCTGGCCCATCGACATGCACCCGCCACGCGGGGTCGATGCGCCTGACGAGCAGCCCTGCGAGCAACACCCAGTTCCGAATCTCTACGACATCCCATTGCGCTGCTGCATCAGCCGCGACGTCGAGAATCTGATGTTCGCGGGAAGAAACATGTCGGCGACACACGTCGCTTTCTCGTCCACGCGCGTCATGGCCACCTGCTTTGTCGTCGGACAGGGCGTAGGCGTCGCCGCCGCGCATGCGGTCGCGATGAAGACATCGCCGAGCGCGCTTCCGGGCAATCGTGAAGCCATGAAGGCGATTCAACAAGCGCTGCTTCGCGACGACTGCTACCTGATTGGGCTTCGAAACGAAGACGGCGCGGCCATAGCGCGCAGCGCACACGTGACGGCATCGAGCGAACAACCGGATGGTCCTGCAAGCGCCGTCCTCAGCGGCCAGACCCGTTCGGTACACGGCGCAGGCGGCGCGCCCGCGGACCGCGCACGACCCGGCACACACCGTTGGATGAGCGATCCGTCCTCAGGCCTGCCCGCGTGGCTGATGCTGAGTTGGGACCGCCCCATACTCCCGCGCGAAATTCGAGTCGTCTTCGACACCGGCCTCCACCGCGTCCTCA
>JBAZRU010000257.1:0-5029 GCA_041662805.1 Candidatus Hydrogenedentales bacterium
CACGGCTGGGGCGGTCAAGCAGTAGGGGAGAGGACCTAAGGGACCTAAAGGACTTCGAAGACGGGGAAGAAACGCAAAGGCGCAAAGGCGCAAAGAGAGCAAAGAGAGCAAAGAGAACAAAGAGAACAAAGAGAACAAAGACGCGAAGAGAGCACAGCAGAATGGCGTGTTGAGAGAAAGAAGAAGCCCCGGAGGTTCTTACGTTTCCGGGGCTTGCTTCAATTCAGGGGTGCGTTATTTTGCGTCGCGAATATAGAGGTTCTTGAACTGGACGAGGCTTGAAGCGCCGTTCCAGGTCTTCGTTTCTTCGTTGTAGCCGCCGTGGAGTTGGAGCGCGATGGGGCCTTTTTCCGGCACGCCGGGGAGTTGGGCGTTGTCGATGACCTTCTCATCGTTCAACACGACCGTGAGGCGGTCGCCTTTCATTGTGATCAGGAAGGTGTTCCATTCGCCGACGGGCTTGTCCGCGTTCTTCTTCGGGGTGACGCCGGCGCGCACTTCGGCGGGCTGATCGGCGTCCGTGCGATAGCCATAGACTTCGCCCGAACCGATGGGCCAGCACCAGATGTTTACCTGTGCCTTGGGAGTGCCGCGAAGGTACAGGCCGCTATCCGCGTTCGGGGTAGGGGTTGTGATAACTTTGCCGCTTTCGTCCTTTTTGTCGGAACCGTCCGGCAATACCGTCGGCATGTCGTAGGTGCCTTCGGTCCGCTTGATCTTCCATTCGCAGTAGATCTCGAAGTCGCCGTATTCCTTCTCGCTCCACAAGGCCGTCTCACCTTTGAGGGGGGACTTCGGATCGCAATCGATAGCTCCGTCAATGACGGACCAGCACTTGGCCGCCGCTTCCGGGACCTTCCAGCCCGTGAAGTCCTTTCCGTTGAACATAGAGACCCACCCGTCGCCCGCGGGCGGCGCGGCCACGGCGGCCATCGGCAGTAGGGCAACCATTGCACCCATCAAAATCCATTTCTTCATGTCATCGCTCCCCTTATCCGTACGTTTTCTACGGAGGATTCATTGTTCGAGAGAATCTGCCCCAGCCTCCGGCTCATGAGGCAGTCGAGAGATTATAGTGCATAGCAGGGCTGAGGCGGGAGAAACTAAATCCGAAATTTCAAGTCTGGGACTTGAGATCGCGGACTTGCGCGAAAGAAGCGAAAGAGCCGCCGCAGTCTTCACGGAACCTCGGCCCGATCCTATTGAAACAATCACACTCTTGACAAATCAAGCATCATCATACGCCAATCCTCAATACTAGTCTATTGGAGCAGTGCTAGCCGAAGCATGAAGCCCTGATTGCCCGTGCGAGCACCAACGTCCGAAATCAGCACCACAATCTTGCGATTCCTTTAATACAAGCAAAGGCCACTCAGCCACGAAAGTCGCGGACCACACGCAAGACCACGAAACGTATTCTCCAGCCCTTCTCGTCAGCCGCTTTCGGCGATGGCAGGAAAGAGGGATGCCCCCACCTATCCCATCACGAAGCACAAGCATGGGGGCACCGGGAAAAATTACTTTGTTTTCAAATTGATCCGAACCCTGAATCCGAGCGCTCCAAATTCGACAAGGAACCCTGGAGCGAGTCCCTTCTCGACGGCGAATCTAAAGCATAATGGGACCACAACTAGAACCACAGCCATTATCGAGATAGTAGCGATCATCGTGGTCGCTTCGGTCATTCAGGACTCTCGTCTTTCTTCGAACATTTCGTCATCCTCCGGTTTCCCTCGACACAGCGCCAAGAACACAAGTCCAAGGCACTTGCCGCACAATAGTTATGCTTCTTTTGCAGTCGGTGATGCAACTCGATTGATGTTCACTTCTCATGCACAACCTCGAGGTCACTCTTTACACCAAGCCTTCTCTCCAATCCGCTTTCCTTCAGCACCTCCCGTACTCACTATCTGCGAACTATATTCCGAGTTCGAATGGATCGGGCGTCTCGAAATCGAACTTCCACACCGCCGGATCGCGATATCGCACACGGATGCAATCATCCCACACATCTCGTTTGTGCGCGGCTTTCCGCCATTTCTGATGTGGTGCACGAACGCCTGGAACTGGCGCGCATCCGGCGAAATATCAAAGGCATCGGGATCAAGTTCGGCATCGAAGGGTATCGATGGATGATCCTGCAACCGTGTGTACTTCCGGCTTTGCCCAGTGGTCTTGATCCAGTTGATGATCTTCTCGTCCGTCGTGGGTTTCATGGTCTTAGGGTCCAACCAAATCAGGGTCGGCTCCGGATGATAGAGCGGCGTCTTCTGGTCCTTCTTCACTTCGGTCCGCTCGCTCAACTCGATGGCTCCCGTGTCGCCGAGCAAGAGAATCGACTCGCCTTTGCGAAAGCTTGTCAGAAGTCCGGACCACGTGAACCGCACGGTGTACGGGCGATTGATCTTCGTAAGCTGCTGATAATCGCTACGCTTGCTGATGGTGGCGAATCCGTGGTCTCCCGGGGAAACGTCGTACTCGTAGATCAGGGCGAGGTTGTCGCATGTATCCCGGTCGTCGCGCCAGTAGTCCGTGCCGCCCGTCGTGTAGACGCGGCTCGGAGCCTTGCCCATGATCCAATTCACGCATTCCACATGGTGCGTCGCCAACTCGCTCAGCAGTCCCGCCGAATACTCTTCATAGATGCGCCAATTAACCAGACGATTCAGGTCCTTGATTAGCTTCACCTCTTCCGCATTCAGAACGATGTCGCTGCCGTCATCCTTCTTGGGAGGTGGATTGCGCCAATCCCCATTGCGATGCCACTGCGCCTCGACAAACGTAATGCGCCCCATTCGCCCGTCTTTGATTTGCTTCACCGCGTGGAGATAGTCGGGGTTATACCGGCGCTGGTGCCCGCACTGCACGAACTTGCCCGTGTCGTGGCACTTGGTGACGATATCGCGGCACGCCTCGTGCGTGTGCGCCATCGTCTTTTCGCAGAACACGTACTTGCCCGCGTCGAGACAGTCCATCACGATTTGGTAGTGGGTCTTGTACGGCGTAGCAATGACTACCGCGTCGACATTGTCCTTTTCCTTCTCCAACATCACGCGATAGTCGTAGTAGCAGTGCTTTTTCAGTTCCGGCTTTTCGCCCGCCGCAAACCAACCGCGAGCCTGGTTGGCAAAGAGACAATCGACAAGCGCCACAATCTCAATCTCCGGCGTCTGTGCGATTCCGCTCTCGATGTGGAATTTGTTTTGTGCCCCAACCCCGATCATCGCCACCCGCAGCTTTTCGTTCTGTGCACACGAGAATGGCGAGAACCCCGCCGCGAGCGTCACCCCCGCCACCGTCCCCGCCGCCTTCACAAAGTCTCGCCGACTCACGTTGGTGCTCATGGAATGCTTCCTCCCTAAGCGTTACTGGCCGCCTCCGAAGAATCCCTGAAGTCTTTCCCCTTCAATACTAATCCCACACCTAGTGCGATACAACACCTTCGAATGAGTCACCTCGATTAATTCTCATCGCGGTGTTCATCGGTGTGTATCGGTGGTTGCTCTTCCTCTCTTCACTCTTCTTCCGTGGCCGCATTTACTCCCCTTAAGACAAAGACCGGGCCGAAGTCCCTCACGGAACCTCGGCCCGGTCTTATACTTTCTATCTACGAACTACACGCCAAGCTCGAACGGATCCGGCGTCTCGAAATCGAACTTCCAGATGGCCGGGTCTATCTTCACGATGCTCTTGGTCTTCAACGCCTCATCCGCGGCGATGTCGCACACCGATGCCATCATCCCGCACATCTCGTTTGTGCGCGGCTTGCCGCCGTTCTTGATGTGGTGCACAAACGACTGGAACTGGCGCGCGTCGGGCTCGATTTCGAATGCGCCCGGGTCCAGTTCGTCATCAAATGGCTTAGACGCGGGTTTCACAAAGTGCGTGTATTGATTTCCCCGATCACTGTGCCTAGCCCCCATTTCCATTTCGCGAGCCCGCTTGATACGCTCGGGGTCTTTGGTCGGCTGCATGGTGTCCGGATCCAGAAAGACCATCAGTGGTTCCGTGTGAAGTGTGGACTTGCGCTGCTCTGGAGTTACTTGTCTTCTCTCATGCAGCTCGATGCTGCCTTCATCCCCAGTCAGCATTATCCCTTCCCCTTGGTAGAAATTCGTCAGAAGCCCGGACCACGTAAGCCGGACGGTGTAGGGCTGCTTCAGCCTTGCGGGGTCCTGAAATTCGCTGCGCTTTTCAATTGGCCGGAACCCTCGGTCGCCAGGCGCCACGTCATATTCGAAAAGCAGAGTGACGTCATCCCCGTTGTCCCGGTCATCGCGCCAATAGTTCAGCCCACCCATTGCCAACACGCGGCTTGGCGCTTTGCCCATGATCCAATTCGCGCATTCGATGTGGTGTATGGAGAGTTCGCCAATTATACCGGTGGCGAACTCGTCGTAGAGCCGCCAATTCACATGGCGATTCAGGTCCTTGACGAGTTTCTGCTCTTCTTGGTTCATGACGATGGGGGTGCCATCCTTTGTTTTCGGCACGGGGATTCGCCAGTCTCCGTTGCGGTGCCAGTGCCCCTCGATGGACGTAATTCGCCCCATGCGCCCCGCCTGTATCAGCTTCATCGCATGGAGAAAGTCGGGATTGTATCTGCGCTGATGCCCGCACTGAACGAATTTGCCCGTCTCATGGCACTTCTTAACGATATTCCGGCACGCTTTGTAGGTGTGGGCCATCGTCTTTTCACAAAACACGTACTTGCCTGCATCGAGGCAGTCCATGACCATTTGATAGTGCGTCTTAAAAGGTGTGCAGATCACCACCGCGTCGATGTTGTCCTTCTCCTTTTCCAGCATCACGCGGTAGTCGTAGTAACAGTGCTTCTTCAGTTCCGGCTTCTCACCCGCCACCCGCCACCCCCGGGCCTGACCAAACATCACGCAGTCCGCTATCGCGGCAATTTCGATTTCCGGCGTACCCGCGATTCCATACTCCATGTGGAAGATGCCCATCGAGCCCGTCCCGATCATCGCCACCCGCAGCTTCTCGTTTTGCGCATACGAGAACGGCGAGAACC
>JBAZRU010000257.1:5039-7635 GCA_041662805.1 Candidatus Hydrogenedentales bacterium
GAGAACCCCGTCGCGAGCGTCACCCCCGCCACCGTCCCCGCCGCCTTGACAAAGTCTCGCCGACTCACGTTGGTGCTCATGGAATGCTTCCTCCCTAAGCGTTACCGGTCGCCTCCGAAGAATCCCTGAAGTCTTTCTCCTTCAATACTAATCCCACACCTAGTGCGATACAACACCTTCGAACGAGTCGCACATACGCTGAGCGCACCACGGGACTTTCCAACCCCACGCGAAGTTCGTCGTGGGTATAAGCCCGCGGAAATCGGGGACAGGCACGTCTACGCTCCCTGCGCTCGCTTCGCTTGTGTCAGTCCCCGAATTCCGCTCCTGCTTCTTCTTTGGTTGCGGATGTGGCGTGCCGAGTCTTCCGTAGTTGCATTTGCTCCCCCAAAAACAAGAACCGGGCCGAAGTCCCTCGCGGAACCTCGGCCCGGTCCTGTACTTTCTATCTACGAACTACACTCCGAGTTCGAACGGATCCGGCGTCTCGAAATCGAACTTCCAGATGGCCGGGTCTATCTTCACGATGCTCTTGGTCTTCAACGCCTCGTCCGCGGCGATGTCGCACACCGACGCCATCATCCCGCACATCTCGTTCGTGCGCGGCTTGCCGCCGTTCTTGATGTGGTGCACAAACGCCTGGAACTGGCGCGCGTCCGGCTCGACATCAAAAGCGCCCGGCTCAAGCTCGGCGTCGAAGGGCACGGACGGATGGTCCTGCAACCGCGTGTATTTCCGGCTTTCTCCGCGCGTCTTGATACCGTTGATGATCTCCGCATCCGTTGTCGGCTCCATCGTGGCGGGATCCAGCCAAATCAAGGTCGGTTCAGGATGATACAGTGGCGTCTTTTGCCCAGGGATCACCGCGGTGCGTTCGCGCAACTCGTATGCGCCCGTGTCGCCAATCAGCAGGATCGACTCGCCCTTGTGGAAACTCGACAGAAGGCCCGACCACGTGAAGCGAACCGTGTAGGGACGATTGATCTTCGTGATCTGCTGGTAGTCGCTCCGCTTGCTGATCGTCCCGAACCCGTGATCGCCCGGCGTGAGGTCGTACTCGTAAATAAGGGTGACGTTGTCGGGCGTGTCGCGATCGTCGCGCCAGTAGTCCGTGCCGCCCGCCGTGTACACGCGGCTCGGAGCCCTGCCCATGATCCAGTTCACGCATTCGACGTGGTGCGTGGCCAACTCGCTCAGCACGCCCGCGGAGTACTCGTCATAGATACGCCAGTTGACCAAGCGGTTCAGATCCTTAACCAGCTTGACCTCTTCCGCGTTCAAAACCACGTCGGCACCGTTCTTCGTCTTGGGCAGCGGGGTCCGCCAATCGCCGTTGCGATGCCATTGGGCCTCGATGAACGTGATGCGGCCCATGCGCCCGCTCTGGATTTGCTTGACGGCGTGCAGGTAATCGGGGTTGTACCGGCGCTGGTGGCCGCACTGCACGAACTTGCCCGTCTCATGGCACTTCGTGACGATATTCCGGCACAACTCATATTCATGCGCCATCGTCTTCTCGCAGAACACGAACTTGCCCGCGTCGAGGCAGTCCATCACGATCGGATAGTGCGTCTTGTACGGCGTGGCTATGACGACTGCGTCGATGTTGTCCTTCTCTTTTTCCAACATCACACGATAGTCGTAATAGAGATGCGCTTTCATCTCTTCTTTCTCGCCGGCTGCCTTCCAACCGCGGAATTGGCCGAAGAGCATGCAATCGGCAATCGCCACGATCTCAATCTCCGGCGTGCCCGCGATTCCATGCTCGATGTGGAAGATATTCTGGGCGCCGGTCCCGATCATCGCGACCCGCAGCTTTTCGTTTTGCGCATACGAAAAGGGCGAGTATCCGGTAGCAATCGCCACGCCCGCAAGGGCCCCCGTGGTCTTCATGAAATCGCGCCGGGTTAGTTCGTTGCTCATGAGTTCAATCCTTTCACTTGCCAAAATTGAAGCGCTTTGGGACCGGCTCCTTTGTCCCCGTATCGGGCACGACGATGGCTCTCACTTCGGGATGCCGCGAGCAATACTCCTCGGCGGCCCGCTCCCCGTTCACGAAGAACACCTTGGTCAAGGCGTCCGTGTCGGTCCCCGAAGGACCGATGGCCATCGTTATGAGCATGCCCTGAACAGGCATACCCGTAGCGGGATTCAGGATATGGCCGTACTTCT
The DNA here is from genome assembly GCA_041662805.1 of Candidatus Hydrogenedentales bacterium. Classification (GTDB taxonomy): domain Bacteria; phylum Hydrogenedentota; class Hydrogenedentia; order Hydrogenedentales; family SLHB01; genus JAIBAQ01. The sequence continues at coordinate 7,212 of JBAZRU010000257.1, forward strand.
TTCCATCGATTTCGGTCGTGTCCACGACATGACCGGAACATGACATGGTTTCGTCGCGAAGCGTGACCTCCGCAATCGCCCCCTCACTGTTATACGGGTTTTGCACCAGAACTTTCCACCCGTCCTCCCCGGGGGGCGTCCCGATGGCAAGAATGGAGCTCGTTCCCCCGTGGAAGATCGCGCGCGTGATCCCGTAAAACTCAAGGGTTTTGCGCGCCTTGTCGACCGCCATCCCCTTCCCGATCCCCCCCGTGGTGAGCCGCATCCCCGGTTTGGCGAAGCGCACTGAGCGGTTTTCGGGATCCAGCGTAACCTTGTCGAAGCCTACCAACTCTTTGGCCGACGCAATCTCCTGGCCCGTCGGCAAACGCTTTTCTTTCAGGCTGTTACGCCACAACTCCACCAACGGCCCCACCGTCATATC
>JBAZRU010000257.1:7645-8766 GCA_041662805.1 Candidatus Hydrogenedentales bacterium
CATATCGAATGCCCCCCCGGACTCCCGATAGATGCGTTGTGCCGTCAGCAACATCTCCATGACATCAGGCGCCACCGAGATGGGGGTCTCGGCAGCCCGCTTGTTTACCAAATAGATCTGCGTGCCCTGCCGCCACTCGCTGATTCGCGACTCCAGGCTGTCGATGACCTTGAAGACCTCATCCGCCACCGCATCCAGGTCCGACTCCTTGTTCTTCGCGCGGTCGCCCCAGATGATGAGCTGGAACTCCGTCCCCATGGCCGGATGGGGGTAGGCGACCTCAAAGTATCCGTTTGGAGGTATCGCGTTCGGGAGGATGAAATCGCTCTTGGGAGGCTCTGCGGCAAGCGCCAGCACGCAGCCGAACACCGCCAGACTCGCCAAAAACAAAGGCTGCCTCCTCGGCGAAAATGCGCTGGCGGGAGGATGGGGAGCGTGATACCGCGTGCGTTTTGCGTGCAGAAATGAGTTGTTCATGGGCAGAAATTTAAAGAATTATACCACATGCCGCCGGTCAGATGGCAGATCCGGAATCCTCTCGATGACCGGCAAGAGGGCTTCTGCACTTCGCAGCCTCAGTCCTCTTGAGATGATTTAGCATCGTACGATGCCGGCTCTTCATGTGCCATCGAAAGCTTGGAGTCCACAGTCGGAATTTCCGTGCGCTCGCGAAACCGCCTCCCCGCACGGTTGAAGTAGGCCACCAACTCCTCGGAAGACAAACCCTTGATCTCATCGTATATCTTCGCCTGGATATCGTTCTTCATTTGCACACAGTCGAAGCCGGGAATGACGGGAAAGCGTTTCCAGAATTCATCACTCATGGAAGCTCACCTCCTTCGGACTCACCACGGTCACGATTCCGTACCCCGTTAACAGGACAACCCTACATCCAAATCCGCGGGACTTCAACTCGGCGTTCGCAGACATCTTGCCCCCTATCGGCGACGAGTGTCATACTGCGGCCAAGGCAGAAGTCTATCCTCACGCACCGCGATAGGGGGACTCCCGTGAGTGCACCTGCAACCGATAGGACTGATTCTCCGCTAAGACGCAAGACTAGCGGCGACGGACCGAACTTCCTGGATATTTTGCAGGACAAGCTCCTTGGCACGCGCCTG
>JBAZRU010000258.1:0-478 GCA_041662805.1 Candidatus Hydrogenedentales bacterium
CCTTTGTATGGCGGCCATCGTTTTTGACCGAGCACCTACAGGGCGAACCCCAATACAAGTGGTACAAGAGCCTGGTCCTTTGGTTTGGTCTTTTCTCCATTGCCTGGCTCTATTTGTATTGGCGGTATTGGTGAACATAGGTCCTATGGGTCCGGCCAAGTTTGTGTACTGTGGCGCAGCCGCCTTCGGCTGCGAAGGAGGATACTTAGCATGCGTGTCATGGCATTCAGTCCCCACCCCGACGACGTAGAAATCCTGTGCGCGGGCACGCTCGCGAAATATGCCGCCCAAGGCCACGATGTAGCCATTGCCTATGTGACCAACGGCAACGTCGGCTCTCCCACGCTGTCGCGTGACGAAATCGCCGCAGTGAGAAAGAAGGAGGCGCAAGCGGCATCTGCGCTGATCAACGCCACGTTCTTCTGGATGAACTACGATGACGAGTTTCTCTACGATTCGCCCGACGTGCGCCGCCACT
>JBAZRU010000258.1:488-8746 GCA_041662805.1 Candidatus Hydrogenedentales bacterium
TTTCAGCCCGATATCGTGTTGTGCCCGCACAAAGACCACGACTACCATCCCGACCATACACGTACGGGGCAAATCGTCTGGGACACGCACGTCATGGTCACCGTTCCGAATATCAAGACGGAACATCCGCCCTGCAAGCGCATTCACGAGATCTGGTTCTACGACTCTGTCGCGGGAATCAATTTCGTGCCCGAGTTTTACGTCGACATCAGCGAGCAGTGGGAGACGAAGGTCCGCATGCTCGACTGCCACGTCAGCCAGAACGAATGGATGATGGCGCAATACGGCATGCCCGTGTCGCACCACGCGGAAATCCAATCGAAGTTCCGCGGGCTGCAAAGTGGCTGCGCGTATGCGGAATGTTTCTTCCGCGCGAAGTTCTTCCCGTCGACGACGTCGAAGGACGGGCTATTGCCGGGGTGAGTCCCGCGCAGTGAATGCATGCGACATAAAGACAAGCCCCGAAGGCGCAGAGTAGCTGGCCTTCGGGGCTTTGGTTTTTGTGATTACAGGGGCTCTTACGGCAATTCGCGAATCCGCAGGTTACGGAACTCGATGGGCGATCCTTCCGACTCAAGGGCGAGGTAACCTTCGGCTGGGTCGGCACCTGTGCCGCCGGAGACTTCTTCGCCATTCACCCACAGACGGACTTCGCCGTTGACGGCGCGCACGTAGTAGTGATTCCACTCCGGAGAGCCCTTGCTGAGGTTCTTGGAGGGGAAGCTGCGCGAGCCATCGGGGGAAAGGGGCGGGAAGGGAGTCAGCTTCATCTTGCCGACGGCAAAGACGTCGCCATTGGTTGAGAACCATTCACCCTTCTTGCCGTTCTGTTTTTCGTACTGCTCGGCGTAGCCGTGGTCGAGCACTTGCACCTCTATGCCGTGGGGAAGCTTGCCCTTGGGCAGATCTTTGATCGAATCTTCCATCACCCACACGAACACGCCGGAATTGCCCGCCGATTTCATGTGACGCCACTGCACGACCAGCTCGAAGTTCTTGACCTTGTTCTTGGTGCGCATGATGCCCACGGGACTGCCCGTGCAATAGATCGTTCCGTCCTTGAAGGACCACGTGTCCTCATCGCAGTTTACGTTTGTGAAGTCCTCTTCCCACAGCGCGCGCCAGCCCGTGCCTTCGCCGACCACAACAGGCTTCTGAGGGTCGCCTGCGGTAGGCGCGTCGGCGGCCCGCACGGTTGACGAGTTCAAGAGGAAGGCGCATGCACATACGCTTGTGAGCGCCAAAGCCGAATAGCGCGTTGCGCGATTCGCTGCGAGTAAGCGAATGAGAGTCGTGCTTTTCATGGTAGTCCACCCTATGGTTCCAACAGTCCATCCAACGTTCGCGCCATAGTGCCAACAAGTCCCGCCGGTGTCAATCGAACCACAACACGAGTACCGGCAGCCGGCGCTACAGCTTTCCCAAGAGGCTTGCCACTTCGTCTTCATACAGCTTCTGCCAGCCGGGGGCTAGAATGCAGTCGCTGTCTTCCTGTGCGCCGCCTACGTTGCGAAGTTGCTCGTCGGTGGGCGCGTAGTAGATGTAACCGTTTGTGTAGCCCGCGACGAAGGTGTGCTCGTGGGGAGACGCCTTCTTGATGTTCAACCCAATCTGAACGGTCAACTCCCCAGGGAATGTGACCAGGACGTACTCGCCAATCCGCACCGCAAGCACCTCCACGTCGACTGTCGACTTGCCCGCAGCCGTGTTGGCTGCCTGATGCTTGCGGAGCAATTCCAGATTCGTCTGCACCCGCGTCAGCTCTTCCATGGTGTGGATGTTGTCGATGTACTGCTGCATGTTCGCACGGTTCTCGGCGTCGAGCTTTTTCAGCCCGTCGCGCCCGAACATCTCTTCATGCATGTACCCATGCGAGTAGTACGACGGGTATTCCTCCGTTAGACCGTACTTCACAACCAATGGGATAAACGTTTTCAAATTCAGGCTCGTGCCTCGTAGGGATTGCAGCAGGCGGGTGAGCTCTGCTTCTTGCGACGCGATGGTCTGCGCAGTGTCGGCCCTGGGCAATGCGATTGACTCATTCAAGACTTTCAGCCGGCTGTCTTCGTTGGGCAGCACCGCGCGCAGAGCCCGGAGCGCGCTGAGGCCAAGCAGGTTGCCGAGCGGCTCCGCATCGCGCGGAACGTCAACGCCCTTATATCCGACCGGATTAATATCTCCCGCGCACCCCTGAAGAAACAGCGCGACGGTACCCGCGCTCATGTTCTCTTCGATCGCCTTCGACGCGAAGCCCGTGAGATCCGCCGTGTTTCCGTGACTCGGCACGCCCTGGATCGGATGACATGCGAAGTTGTAGACAATGGCCAAGGTTGTGCCATCGAGTCTATCGAGCCGGAGAACGCCAATCTCCGGGTCAACCGGGCCAACGCCTGCGACCTCCGCATCGGAGGGCATTGAATAGGCGTGGCGGACATCCGCCTCCTTGCCGCTCTTCAACCGAAGCCTGCGGTTTTCCATGATTCGATCTTCGTGCCCGCTTCCAGCGCCTGCCTTCACGGGCACGAGATTCTGCACCGCTTCCTTTACGGCCTGGAAGGTGCGCTCGGCGACATCCGTGCATACGACGCCGTGGCAATGGCTGGCGTTGACGAGGACATTCGAAGGTGGAATGCCAAGTTCCGATTCGACCCGCGCCCTAACGGTGGCAAGGAAGTCGTTTCCGATACCCCCGATCTCCCCGATGGCGACGGCGTCGATGGTGACAATTGCTAACGTCGTTGAGTCCTCCTTCAGGACGAGCGCCTTCGCAAACAGCGGGTCGTTGACCGGACCGGCCTCGACGTTGGTGATATCGACTTTTGCGGCCCCCGCCGAAAGCGCGGTCGCATCGACGATGCTTAGCGCAAACAATCCGACTGCGGCGACGATTCTAATCATGATAGATGCACCTTGTAGGCTTTCCGTGTGTCGAGCCGAGAGCCAGATACCACGGACGGAACACCCTGCAGACCGCGGTTGCCGTTCAGGGTAGGCAAGGGCGGAGCGAAAAACAACTTGCTAGAGAGACTACATTGCTTCATTGTTCTTGGCAGGGATAGAGTTGGTTGCTTCCGCGCCACTGTGGCGGACGGCCTCTTCGTGATATTCGATTCCTGCGATGGGACATGCTGCGTGCCAATGAGCGGCCTGGGGCGCAGCTGAAGGAGGTTTCTTTGATACGTTTGACTCATCGGGCATCAGTCCTCGTTATGTTCTTGTCGTCGCTCTTTGGGTGGAGCGTGGGGGAGGCCTACGGTGTACGCGTGGAAGCGCCTGTGCATGTTTACGTCGTGGGCGACTCGACGGCCGCTGCCTATCCTTCCGAACGTCACCCGCTCACGGGATGGGCGCAGCTTCTTCAAGAGCATTTCGACGTGCAGAAGGCCGTCGTGGAAGACCGGGCGAAAAGTGGGAGAAGCTCGAAGAGTTTCGTGGATGAAGGGGCATGGGCGAACGTGCTTGCCGACGTGAAGGCAGGGGACTATGTCTTCATTCAGTTTGGACACAATGATTCAAAGAGCGGGGACCCTGCCCGCTACACGGACCCGGATACGACGTACAAGAGCTTTCTGACTCAGTATGTCGCGGACACGCGCTCCAAAGGCGCGTTCCCCGTCATTATGACTTCGATCAACCGCAATGCTTGGGAGAATGAGACCACTCCCAAAGACACTTTGGGCGGATACCCGGAAGCTGCGCGAGACGTGGCCAAGGAACTCGACGTGCCGCTCATTGACGCCAGCGCTCTGACCCGAAAGCTCTTCGAGGAATTGGGGCAGGAGAAAACGACCCGATTGTTCATGAACCTAGACAAGGGTGCGTTCCCCAACTACCCTGATGGCAGTAGCGACAATACCCATCTTCAAGAACGAGGCGCGCGTGTGGTCAGCCGGATCGTGGCGGACGCCGTGTCGCGCATGGAGATTCCCCTCAAAGACGCGCTGATTTCCGGGAGCGAAGTCGTGCCTGCTTTTCCCGGCGCGGAAGGATATGGCAAGTGGGCTAAAGGCGGCCGCGGCGGCGATGTGTATCACGTGACGACCTTGGCCGACTCCGGTCCCGGTTCGTTGCGCGAGGGGATTGTCTCCGCGCACGCGCCGCGAACGGTGGTTTTTGACCTTTCCGGCACGATCCAACTCGCGTCGGCCATCAAGGTAGTGAATAAGGCGTGCCTCACGATCGCAGGACAGACGGCGCCTGGAGATGGGATCACGCTCAAAGACTATGGATTGGAATTCGACGACTCGCGCGACATCGTTCTCCGTTACCTGCGTCTTCGCATGGGAGATCAGAACAAGCCGAAATCGGGGCAGGATGTCGTGAGCGTTGACTACTGCGACGATTTCATTATTGACCATTGCTCGTTGAGCTGGGGAATCGACGGCAACCAGGACATGCGCGGAGCCACCGGCTACACGATGCAATGGTGCATTCTGAGTGAGGCCCTCAACAAGAGCCTGCACGAGAAAGGGGCTCACGCCATGTGCGCCTCGTTTCGCCAGCCGAGAAGCAACATCAGCATCCACCACAACCTGTTCTCTACCTGCCGGGAGCGGCATCCCACCATTGGCGGCAACGAATTCAAGCCCGAAGTGATCGTGGATTTCCGCAACAACGTCGACTATAACTGGACCGGCGCGGCTAACATTGCGGACAGCCAGACGAACCTCGTCGGAAACTACTTTCGGCCTGGACCGGAGACCGATGTGGCTCGCGGTCCGATTGCGATGAAGACCTTGCTTCCCAAGGAGGCGCACGGCTACATGGCCGGGAACGTCTTCGAGGGACGCGAGGACCTGAATGCGGACAACTACGCTGCTGTCGATTTCACGCGCTGGCTCGGCAAAGGCAACTATCAATACGAAGGCACCGTTGACGATTGGAAAGTGTCGCAGCCTTTCGAAGTCGGTGCGTATGCGCCTCCCAACCAGTCCGCAACGGAGGCGTATGACGCAGTGCTCGCGCGCGCAGGGGTATCGTTGAAGCGCGATGCGGTGGATGTGCGCGTAATTGAGAACGTGCGGAACAAGCGGGGCAAGGTCATCGACTCACAGGATGATGTGGGTGGCTGGCCGCTGCTCGAATCCCTTCCTGCGCCTGTCGACACCGACCAGGACGGTATGCCGGACGCGTGGGAAAACGGCCACCGGCTCAACCCTCGGAATGCCGATGACCGAAACGAAGACCGCGACCGCGATGGCTACACGAATCTCGAAGAGTACCTGAACGGATTGTGTGGCGAAGAACGTCTGCCGCAGATCGCGAACGACAGTACCTTGCGCACGACTGGACCCGAGACCGTATTCGACGTAACGCACAATGGTGTCGTCAATCCGATTCAACGTGGGAAGTGGCGGCTTGGCGGAGTCGCGGTGATACGGTTTGTGGACAGGGTTGAGCCGCACGAAAGCAGCGTGCTGGCATTGATGGGTCCTGGCCTGCAAGCGTTGGAGGGGCGCTTTTCCGAGTTGCGACTACCGTCCGGTTGGCAAGGGGACCTTATCTACAATGACAAAGCGAAAACGGTGACCCTCAAGAACCTGCGGCCGGATCGTGCTCCTGCGTTTCCTGGCGCGGAAGGGTTTGGGAAGTACACGATGGGTGGCCGTGGTGGCCGTGTGATCGAAGTGACTAACCTCAACGACAGCGGTCCAGGAAGTCTCCGCGCGGCCTGCGAGGAAGAAGGGCCGCGCACCGTGGTGTTTCGCGTCTCGGGCACTATCGCGCTCGAATCGGAATTGGAGATAAAGAATCCCTTCATCACCATTGCGGGGCAGTCCGCGCCCGGCGACGGCATATGTCTCAAGAACTATCAATTCAGTTTCGAGACGCAACACGTTATCGTGCGGTACATTCGCGTTCGCCCCGGCGACGAGAAGGGCAAGGAGCAGGACGCATTCGGGGGAGGCGGCGACCACATCATCGTCGATCATTGCTCGGTGAGTTGGGGCGTGGATGAGACTTTGTCTATCAACAAGGCTTCGAACTTGTCCGTGCAATGGTGCATGGTCACCGAGAGTCTGACGCGTTCTCTGCATAAGAAAGGGTCGCACGGATACGGCGGCCTATGGGGCGGTCCTGGCGGATCGTTTCATCACAATATCCTGGCGCACCACAGCAGCCGCAATCCGCGCGCTTCCGGAAACAAGGAATCGGGGCTGTTGGATTACCGCAACAACGTGGTCTACAACTGGGGATTCAACAGCGCATACGGCGGCGAACTCTGGCCGCGCAATTGGATCAACAACTACTACAAGTCCGGCCCGGCCACGTCAGGCAGTGTGCGCGACCGCATCTTTCTTCAGAAAGACCCGCGTGGCAAGATGTACTGCGCGGGGAATTTCGTTTTGGGATATCCCGCAATTACGCGCGACAACTGGGCGGGCGGCATCGACTACTCGCCTGACGGCGAGGCAAATGAGCAAACGTTGCGAGCGTACGCTCCGTTCGTTGTGGCCCCGGTAAAGACGCAACCGGCTGCGAAAGCTTACAAACGGGTCTTGCGCGATGCAGGATGCTCGCTGCGTCGCGACGCCGTGGACACGCGCATCATCGAGGAGATCCGCACGGGCACGGCCCGCTTTGGGGAAACGTATGGCGGAGGCGGAAAAGGTCTGATCGATTCGCAGAGCGCCGTGGGTGGTTGGCCTGAACTGAAGTCATTGCCTGCGCCTGCGGACTCGGACCACGACGGCATGCCGGACGACTGGGAAGGTGCGAACAGGTTGGATTCCGCCGACGCATTGGATGGTGCGCAAGACGCCGATAGCGATGGCTACACGAATCTGGAAGAGTACCTGAATTCGCTTGTCCGTCTGTGAGAGGTTGCTTTTCGCATAGTGCACGCTTGACGCTCGAATGAAAGGGGTCGTGCTGTGAGTAGATTGCCTGCTTTGGTCATCCTAACGGCCTTGGGTTCATGCTTTCTCGCCTTCGCGGAGAACGACATCGTGTTGCACGACGATTTCTCCACCTACTCCTCGGGCATCTGGATGGGGGTGATCGGCGCGGAAGCCGAGTACCACTATTTCCCGCAGACGGCGCCAGTAGGGAACTGGTGCGTTTCGACGTACCGGTCCGAACCGGAATCGCAACGGGCATGGCGAATCGAAGAGTGGGAAGGCCGGCGCGTGCTTGCGATGGAATACACCAACAAATGGGAAGAAACGCACCCCATGGTTGTGGCGGGCGACGTTCGATGGCGAGATTACACGGTCGAGGTTGCATGGTCGCCGTTGAGTGATAAAGGGCGCTCGGGGGTAATCTTCCGATACCAAACGGACCGTTGCTACTACATGCTCGGCGTGGCGAGTGGCAAAGTAGTCTTGATGTACGTCAAGGATGGCGACTCGTTTCGCAAACCCCATGAGGAAATACTTGCCGAGCAAACGTTGGACTGGAAAGCAGGCGATTGGCTGAGTGCGCGAATCGAGGTGACCGGAAACCGTATCCATGCTTCGGTCGGCGGCAAAGAGCTGGAAGCCAATCACGAGGCATTCGCGCAGGGCCGCATCGCACTCACGGCAGATGGGCCTGCACGTTTTCGCGAAGTGACCGTTCGCATGACGCCGGATGCGAAGGCTGAGTTCGACAAGCGTGTCCAGGACGAAGAGAACGCGTTGAACGAGCTTCGCGCGCAGAACCCAAAGCCCGTGTTGTGGAAGAAGTTCCGTATCGACGGGTATGGCGTGGGTCGCAACTTGCGATTCGGCGACCTGGACGGAGACGGCCAGAAGGACGTGCTCGTGTGCCAACCGGTCCACCACGGCCCGAAGGATGCGGGTAGCGAAGTGAGTTGCCTTACCGCGGTCACGTTCGACGGAAAGAAGATTTGGCAGGTCGGCGACCCCGATCCGTGGAAGAAGCACCTGACGAGCGACGTCGCGTTTCAAATTCACGACATCGATGGCAATGGGCGCAATGAGGTCATCTACTGCAAGGGCATGGAGCTGATCATTGCCGACGGCGCCACGGGGAACACGCTTGCCAAGGTCCCCACGCCCGAGACGCCTGCCAATACCAAGAAGCCATTTGATCGATACCCGCGTATTCTCGGCGACAGCCTGTTCTTCTGCGACCTGCGCGGACAGGGCCGTGAAGGCGATATCGTCCTAAAGGACCGGTACCAGAGCTTCTGGGTGTACGACGAATCGCTCAAGCTGCAATGGCAGGCACAATGCAATACCGGCCACTACCCGTATGCCGCCGATATCGACCAGGACGGCAAGGAGGAACTTGCAATTGGGTATTCACTTTAT
>JBAZRU010000259.1:0-8741 GCA_041662805.1 Candidatus Hydrogenedentales bacterium
GTACTCTTGTGTCAGTGTAAGCACCGCCTGCGCGTAGCAGGGAGTACACTCAACAAAACCAACCCCACAGACCGTCCACAACGCAAGAAAGTATCGCGGTAAATGCATTGCAACTCTTCCTCTTGCTAGTAACCCTGTTACACTTTCCGAGAGCCGTGACGGCAACAGGCTACTATTACCGCGAGGGGAATAAAGGGACTACGTTTTAACACCTTCTATTGCGTCCTCTATCGGCTTCCGTTTTCTGCCTCGTTTGCCTGGGGCCAAGCTGCGGCCGAGCAGGGACTCCAACCGTGTGAGAAAGGCGGGCGTGCCGCACGGTCTGCCCGTATGCGTTTGCCGGCGGATGCGGGTAACGGCATCTTCGTCTTCCTCGTTGCGAAGCCACGCGGCCCAGTCGTCTATAGTGCCCTTTGCAGGAAACTCGTTCGATAGTAGCGCATCGGCGCATAATCCGCAATGGGCCGAACAAGCGCGTCTGCGCTGCGTTTTGCATTGGTCAGTCCCGCACGCACTCGGCCGAGGTGCGTTGCTGCTCGGTGAGGAGGAAACCTGCGGTCGCGGGAGTGGCGCGGTCAAGACCACGCCACAACAAGAGGAGGCGGCGTCCCGCGAATACGAAAATTCAACCTTTGAGCGAACGCGAACATCCAATAGAGGCGCGTGTGTTGCGGCATGCGGTCAACACTACCCTTGAAGCGCGACAGTAACAACGGAGGGTCGGCGAACATGATGGGGAGGACGACGCCAGTCTTAGTGGCGCTGGGCAGTTTCGTCGCGATAGAGATCCTGGTTCGGCTCATCCCTCTGACACCCATTGCCGGCTGGCAGCGCGGCCTTTACTGGAACTACGCGTCGCATGTGTTGATGATTGCCGTACCGGTAATCGCCCTCCTTCTGCTGCGCCGGAAGCCCGCCGAGTACGGCTTGGCTCCCGCGTGGCCCCGGCGGGAATTGGCCGTGTGCGCCATGGTTTGTCCCATACTGATTGCCGTGCCGATCCTGGGCGAAGCGCTCTTTGGGAATCTGGCGCTCAAGCACAATACCGTTCTGTTCGTGTGCTCGACGATTCTGTTCCAGGCGGTGTTCGCGGGTTTTGGCGAGGAACTTCTCTTTCGGGGGTTCATTCAAGGTGAGTTGAACCGCGCGTTCGCACGGCGATTTCGGCTATTCGGCGTTCAATGTGGATGGGGGCTGTTCATCGCCGCCACGTTGTTTGCCGTCGCCCATCTCCTGAACCCGTTCAATCCCTTCCTTGGCCGGTATGAATTCAGCCTCGTTTCCATGCTGACAACCGGGGTCGCAGGGATGATCTTTGGGCTCGTGCGAGAACACTTCGGAAGCATCCTCGCTGCCGCGCTCATCCACGGCGCGTGGGACCTCGGCTTGACTCCCTTCCAGCAAACCGCGGCCAGTAGCGTCGGGCTCGGTGTCGCCATCTTTGCCGTATGCTGGATCCTGGGGGAGGTCTTCTCAAAGCCGCTGCCCGGAGAGGAGGCAATTGAGTCGCCGCACGCCGCCGGATTGCAATCGGGGTGACGCCACTCTGCGGGCGGAGTCGGCTGAACTTTCCCCCTGGAGCATCTTGACCGCTCGCGACTATTTGTGTATAATTGCAAATAGACATCAATTAAGGAGTCCCCATGGACACACGAACCCAGGCCCGGTGCGCGGCGCGGGCGCAGATTTTCAAGGCCCTTGGCCATCCGGTGCGGTTGTTTATGGTCGAGGAGTTGTCGAAGGGGGAGCGGTGTGTCTGCGAGTTGGCGGAGATGGTGGGGATGGACATGTCCACGGTGTCGCGGCACCTGACCGTGCTGAAGACGGCGGGGATAGTGAAGGATGACAAGCGCGGCTTGCAGGTCTTTTACACGCTTCGGATACCGTGCGTATTGAATTTGTTCGGGTGCATTGAGACCGTTTTGGAGACGAACGCGAAGGGGCACATGGCGCTTTTGCATCAGGGCTGAGGGACTGTGTCCTCTTTTTTTGAAGACTACTTGCGTATTTAGCCAAATATGTTATGAGGAAGGCGGCTCTCGTGGAGTGGAAGAAGGAATGGAAGATACTGGCGTGGATAGTCGCCGCGTTTCTAGCGTGCTTCTTTCTGCCGGTGGGGTGGGCGCGGTTCGACAACGCGGTGATGGAGTCGCTCCACCTCGTCAAGTGGTACGCCCGCGAGCACGTGATGCTGTGCCTTGTCCCCGCGTTCTTCATCGCGGGCGCGATTGCCGTATTTATAAGCCAGGCATCCGTGATGAAGTACTTGGGCGCGACCGCGCCGAAGGTACTCGCGTACGGGGTGGCCTCGGTTTCGGGGACGATCCTCGCGGTGTGCTCGTGCACGGTGTTGCCGCTGTTTATGGGCATCTACCGGATGGGCGCGGGACTCGGACCGGCTACGGCGTTTCTTTACTCCGGCCCGGCCATTAACGTCTTGGCTATCGTGCTAACGGCGCGGATACTCGGCGTACAGATGGGGATCGCGCGCGCGGTTGGGGCGGTGGTTTTCAGCGTGGTCATCGGGTTGGCGATGCACTTCATCTTCCGCAAAGAAGAATTGGCAAAGGCGAACGCGGCGGCAGCGATGCCGGAGGCGGAAGCCGGACGTCCGCTCTGGAAGAACGTGCTGTATTTCGGCTCGCTCGTGGCAATCCTCGTCTTTGCGAACTGGGGCAAGCCCGGCCAAACGGAAGGAATCTGGTATCTGCTGTACGCGTGGAAGTGGGTGCTCACGGGGCTTTCGGCAGTTGCGTTGGGCGTAATCCTTGTCGCGTGGTTCAACGTTCAGTGGTGGAAAATGCTCGCGATGGGTGTGGTTGTGGCAGGTGCCGCGATTGCAGTTCCGCACGAGCCCATGATCCCGTTCACAATCGCCGCGATTGCCCTCTCCATCATCACAAGCACCGATGGCGAAGAGATGCAGACGTGGTTCACGTCGAGCTGGACGTTCGCCAAGCAAATCCTTCCGCTGTTGTTGTTTGGCGTGTTGGCTGCTGGTTTTCTATTGGGCCGTCCCGGCGAAGAGGGGCTCATCCCCAACGCCTGGATTGTGCAGCTCGTGGGCGGCAATTCACTCTGGTCGAATCTATTCGCGTCCGTAGTCGGCGCGTTCATGTACTTCGCCACGCTGACCGAGGTCCCGATTCTGCAGGGATTGATGGGTAGCGGCATGGGAAAAGGGCCCGCGCTCGCGCTATTGCTGGCGGGACCGGCGCTGAGCCTGCCGAGTATGCTCGTCATTCGGGGTGTGTTGGGCACGAAGAAGACGGTCGTATATGTTCTGCTTGTCGTTGTCATGGCGACGATCAGCGGATTGCTGTTTGGGATGATCACGGGTTGAAGTCCCGCATCTGGAAAAGGAGTTGAAGCAATGAAGAAACTACAAGTCCTCGGAACAGGTTGCCCGAAGTGCCTGAGGCTCGCGGAGACGGCAGAGGCCGCCGCCAAAGAACTTGGCATCGAGTATGAGATGGAAAAGGTAAAGGAAATCGACAAAATTATGGCATTCGGCGTGATGATTACGCCTGCGCTTGCGGTGGACGGTGAAGTTAAGGTATCGGGCAAGGTGCCCTCCGTCGAAGAAATTAAGGCGATGCTCGCGTCGTAACAGGGGAAAGGAAGAGTGTCATGTCGGATCAATGCTCATGTGGCTGTACGCCTGTGAAGGTCAAAATGGTGTTTGCGTGTTCAGGTGCGTCGGACGTCGGCGGCGTCACCGATCAAGCGGCGCGGAAGCTGTCTCGGGAGAAGACCGCGTCGATGAGTTGTATTGCCGCAGTAGCCGCGGAAATCCCGGATATCATGAAGAAGGTTCAAGCAGCGGACCAGATCATCGCGCTGGACGGCTGCGATCACGAATGTGCCGCGGCCATTCTGCGAAAGGGCGGTATCGACACGTTCGCGCACGTGCGGCTCAAGGAACTCGGCTTGGAAAAGGGCAAGACGCCCGTGACGGAAGAGACTATCGCGAAAGCGGCTTGCGCTGCTGCGGAGGCGTTGGAACGGCAGGCAGAGCGCATGGCGTAAAGAGCGGAGTTAACGCATAAGCACAAGGCGCAAAGACGTAAGAGCAAGAAGACAGCAAAGACAAGGGAGGCAGCCGAAGGCGGCTGCCCCACATCAGCTTCACCAAGTATTCAGAGGGGGCGAGGAGGTATCCATGGCAGAGAGTGAGCAGATGACCAAGAGTGGTTCGGGAATCGTCGTAAAGCTCGCTATCGTGGTCATCTTGGCGGCTGCGGTGGCTGGCGTTATGTATGCCAAGGGGCAGAGTGGGGGGCAGAATGACGCGGTGCTGGCGAACGGCCCGTCGACCTCCCAGGATGGTGACGAGAAGGAAAGTACAGAGAGCGAAGCAGTTGCGGCGCCCGTGCAAACGGCGGAAGCGCCACCCACTGCTCCGCTGCCGCGGCTTGTGGATTTGGGCGCGGACAAATGCGTGCCGTGTAAGATGATGGCCCCGATTCTGGAAGAGCTGAAGAAGGAATCAGCGGGGAAGCTCGATGTCCTTTTCATCGATGTGTGGAAGAACCCCGAGGCGGGCAAGGCCTACAACCTCGAAGTAATTCCAACGCAGATCTTCTACGACGCGACAGGCAAAGAGCTATATCGCCACGAAGGCTTCTTTGCGAAAGAAGACATCCTGGCGAAATGGAAAGAGTTTGGCGTCGACTTGCTGTCTGCCGCACAGCCCGAACAGAAGTTCAGTCGCTGGGAACCTGCGAAACCCGACGACAGGCCCAAGGACACGATCTGCTATCTGTGCGACGGCGATATCAACCCCAAGACGCGCGCAGTCATGAAGACCGCGGCGGGCGACGTGGCCTTCTGCACGGCGCACTGCTATCTCATCACGTACGCGAGTCTGACGGAGGAAACGAAGACTCACGACAATGCGCTTGTGACCGATTGGGTCTCGGGCAGCCTTGTTCCAGCCAAGACGGCGGTATACATCCACGGTGTGAATGCCGATGGATATCCCACGATCAAGGCATTTTCGGACGAGGCGTCCGCGAAGACCGAACAACAAGCTTCGGGCGGCAACCTGCTCAGTTGGGCTAAGCTTGAGGAGAAGGAACTGGCTACGCGTTGCGCATTCTGTGACCGTCCAGTCTATCCCGAGGATGCGTCGATTGTTCGCGTGGACGGTATGCAGACGTGGGGGTGCTGCGAAATGTGCGCCCTGGGCGTGGCCGCGCGCACGGGCAAGGATATTGAGGTGAACGCGAAGGACGCGCTTACGGGCGGGCCCATTCGGGTAAAGACCCTAGAGGGGCATGTGGCCGAACTTGAACCCGCGACAGCGGTCGCCTGGGCCGGCGCTCGTAAGGATGCCGAAGGCAAGACCGTTTCCACGGGTTGTTTCAAACAGGCCTTCTTCACGAACGACGCGAATCTCAAGACGTGGGTGGACGAACATCCCACGGCGACGGGACAGCAAGTGTCCATCGAGCAGGCGTTGGCGGCGAAGATGAGCCTGACGCCTCAACAAATCAGCAAGGCATGCAAGATTGGCGAGTGCGCCCCGAAGTGAGTACTTTTGAACGCGATAGCCGATACCATAAGGAAATAGATATGAGAGTGACGATGATGACAACGTTTGTGCTGGCGGTTTGTTTGATTAGTTGCTTCACTACTGCTGCACGTGCGGAAGGAGCAACCTCGGCGCTCTCCACTCGGTATCCCCAGTTGGCCAGCGGCGTCCTCTCGTTTGCGAACTTGGATACGCTTCCGGAAGGCGTGTTGCTCAAGTCGGGCGACATCGAAGTGACCCGCGCCGAGCTGGACAGCGAGATGACAAAGGCCAAGGGGGAGGTAACCGGGCAGCTTGAGAAGAATAGGCTCTTTCTTCTCGAGAACGTTGCTATGCGGAAGCTGTTGCTCCAAGCGGCGCGAGCCGCCGGTTCCGCGAATCAAGCCACCGAGGAAGCGGAGAAGGATCTGCTCAAGAAGTACTTCGATTCGGTAACCATCGACGTGGCGGTAACAGACGATGAGGTGGCCAAGTTCTACGAAGAGAACAAGGACATGTGCGGCGGCGCATCACTCGACCAGATTAAAGGCCAACTTCGTGATTATGTGCTAGGGCAGAAGAAACAGGAGGCCGTCGCCGAGCACATACGTACCATAGGGCAGCGCTCGCCGATTGTGCTAGCTTCAAGCTGGGTTGATGAACAAGCGAAGCTCGCATTGGACAATCCCGTAGACAAGGCCAGGGCCAGCGGTAAGCCCTCGCTCGTGGACTTCGGCGCTTCCGGATGCCGTCCTTGCGATATGATGACCCCCATTCTAGAGTCGCTCAAGTCGAAGTATGACGGTAAACTGAATGTCCTCTTTGTTCATGTTCGCGAAGAGCAGATTCTCGCTTCGCGCTATGGCATCCAGTCGATTCCGGTCCAGGTCTTCTTCAACAAAGAGGGCAAGGAGATTGAGCGACACACCGGCTTCTATGCCCAGGACGAGATCGAAAAGCGCTTGAAGGAAATGGGAGTCGAGTAGATCTCCAACATTCGTGAGTGCGCTCTCGGAGAATCCCCCCAGATACATTGGGCGACAGACAAAGGAATTGCGGTTGCAAGTGCCAACTAAAAACATGAAGGTGCCGGTGGTTTGTCTGGCCTTGTGCATTGTTGGCGCCGCAAGTGCCCAGCGATCCACCTCTATGCTTTACGAGCGTTTTCCTTTGTTGACCGGGGGAGCCTTTTCGTTTGCAACCTTGGATACGCTTCCAGACGGCGTGCTGTTCAAATCCGGCGACATCGAGGTGTCAGCCGCCGAATTGGACCGCGAACTCTCGAGATCCAAAGTGGACGCGAAAAAACAGCTTGAGAAGAATCGCTTGTTTCTTCTAGAACAAATCGCCGCGAAGCGAATGCTCCTTCAAGACGCGCGTGCCGCCGCGGGCGCCAACCAGGTAACGGACATCTCGGAAGAAGAACAACTCCAGAACTTCTTCGACTCTATTGCTGCAACGGTGTCCGTAACGGATGAAGAGGTGACCCTGTTTCGCGAAGAGAATAAGGATACGTGGGCAGGATCCGAAGGCGTCCAGGATAAGGACCAACTTCGAGAGTATCTGCGTGAACTGAAGAAGAGTGCGGTGGTCGCCGAATACGTCCGCACCATAGGCCAGCGCAGATCGATAGTCTTGGCCTTGGGCTGGGTGGAAGAGCAGGCGAAGCTCGCGCTGGACAATCCCGTGGACGAGGCGAGAGCCAGCGGGCTTCCTACCCTCGTGGATTTCGGCGCAACCAGTTGCCGCGCTTGCGCCCTCATGACTCCCATTCTGGAGTCCCTTAGGTCGAGGTTCGAAGGCGAACTGAATGTCCTGTTTGTTCATGTGCAAGAGGAGAGGATTCTTGCTTCGCACTACGGCATTGAGTCGATTCCCCAACAGGTCTTCTTCGACAAGGACGGCAAGGAAATCGCACGGCACAATGGATTTCTCCCGCTGGAAGGGATCGAGATGCAACTGAAGGGAATGGGGGTGGAATAGACATGCAGGAGCTATTCATCGCGCTGACGCATGCAGTCGAGGGTAGCGCCCTGATCGCTTTGGGGGCGTCGTTTGCGTGGGGCGTGCTGAGCATCCTCCTGAGTCCGTGCCATCTCGCGAGCATTCCGCTGATCATCGGTTTCATTGACGGCCAAGGCCGCATCGGCACAAAGCGTGCCTTCTGGATCGCCTTGCTTTTTGCCGTGGGGATTCTGATCACCATCGGGGCCATCGGAGCCATTACAGCCGCCGCGGGCCGAATGCTCGGAGATGTCGGGCGTTTCGGCAACTACTTTGTCGCGGTGATCTTCTTTCTCGTGGGTCTCCACTTGCTGGACGTCATTCCCATGCCGTGGTCCGGGCCGGGGCAAGTCGGAATGAAACGGAAAGGCGCTCTGGCAGCGTTTATCCTGGGACTCGTGTTTGGGGTCGCCCTTGGGCCATGCACGTTCGCGTACATGGCGCCGATGCTCGGCGTGACGTTCAGGCTTTCATCGACGAACATGGGGTATGGCGTGGCGCTTCTTGCCGCCTACGGGGTGGGGCACTGCTCTGTCATCGTGTTTGCCGGCACGTTCAGCCAGGCCGTCCAACGCTATCTCAATTGGAACGAACGGTCGCAGGGAACCGTGTGGGTGAAGCGGGTCTGTGGAGTGCTGGTGCTCGCCGGGGGGCTGTGGATGCTTTACACCGCGCCGTGAGTGAAGGGCGGACATTTACCCTCCGCCTAGCGAGCGACCGACCGATTCAGGACTGCGAGGCCCTCTTGGCAATCCCCGCTTTTTCAAGGATGATTTCCATTAGGCACCACTGGGTAAAGGCGGATTGCACGAGATTCGCCCCGACAAAGGCAGCGAACAGGAGCCAATAGGGACTTACCCAGTAGGCTAAGGCCACACTAAGCAGAACAAAAGTTCCTGCGATCATTCTGATATACCGCTCCATCGACATGTCGCATCCCTCCATAACCGCCAAGTTCACCATACGCAGTGTCGCACCGGCGTACTCAGTGAAGCAAGCGCAGGTATCGGCAAAACCCCCTGCCCGATGCCGCATGATTCTCCTGGTCTTTCTAGCCGATCAGTCATGTCCATCGCTTCATTGCTGTTGTCGCGAGTTTCCTACTCCTGAAACCAGGGCGAAAAGGCGTGAGGGCGGGTTCGAAAACCCGCCCTCCGAAATGCGATGCGAATAGGCCTTACAGGCTGTCGCCGAAGTCCTTTCGGAACTTGGCAAGGAGCGC